>NZ_JBEZMR010000007.1:0-239629 GCF_040652795.1 Micromonospora sp. NPDC048170 | reverse complement strand
CACCGACACCTCACCCGCCGGCAGACACACCACCAACGCGTCACCATCCACGTCGGCGACCATCGCCTCCAACACCGCCCGGTACATGCCACCGAGGCGGGCGACCTGCGGCACGTCGAGGTGGCGCAGGTTGGCCTCCAGCGTGATGAAGCCGAGCCGGCTGATCACGCCGAGCGGGAACTCGTTCGGGCTGTCGTCGATGGAGTCGGCGTAGTCGATCTCGTCGGAGTCGATCTGGTGGAAGTCGTGGAAGCTGAAGCGGACGTCAAGCATCCGGGTGCCGTCGCCGACCTCCCGCTGGAGCATCGGCAGCGGGTACCGGCGGTGCGGCCACAGCTCCAGCTCCCCGGCGAACGTCGACTGGATCAGCTCCCGCCAGGTCCGCGCGGAGGCGTCGTGCACGAACGGCACCGTGTTCAGGTGCATGCCGTAGACCCGGTCCGCGCCGGCGACCTCCGGGCGGATGTTGGAGACCAGCCCGCTGAAGAAGGACTCCGACCCGGTGAGCTGGCTCAGCACCTTCAGGTGCGCCGCCAGCATCACCGACTTGAACGGCACCCCGGTCTGGCGGGCCAGCGCCCGCAGGCCGGGCTCCAGGTCGTGCAGCGGCACCCAGTGGTCGTACTGTGCGCCCTCGTCGGCGGTCGGGTCGCCCCAGCCCTCGGGCAGCACGAACCGGTCCCGGCCGGCGACCCTGGCGTGCCAGAAGTCGCGGTCCGCCCCGTCTCCGGTCGACCGCAGCTCGGCGGCGACCGCGTCGGCGAACCGCACCGGCGGGACGGGGCGCGGCTCGACCGGCAGCCCGTCGCGGATCCGGTGGTACGCGCCGACCAGCTCCATCATCAGCGAGTGGTAGCTCCAGCCGTCCATGATCGGGTGGCACTCGGTGAGGGTGAGCCACCAGCTGCCGTCCGCGCAGACCCGCGCGTGCAGCCGGAACAGCGCCGGCTGGCCGAGGTCGAACATGTCGGCCCGCTCGGCGGCGATGAAGTCGCGCAGCTCCCGCTCCAGGCCGGCCCGGTCGTCGGCCCGCGCCAGGTCCATGCCGACCGGCATCTCCGCGGTGGCGTGCACGAGCTGCATCGGCACCGAGTAGCCGGTCAGGTCGAAGGACGTGCGTAGCACCTCGTGGCGTCGCACCAGCAGCGCGGCGGCCTCCCGGAACGCGTCGAACGAGAACTCGCCCCGGTCGGGAATGCGGTAGGTGGTGGCGTTGAGGTAGTGGCTGCGCTCGTCGGCGAGCATCTCCGCCAGCATCCCGAGCTGCACCTGCGTGCACGGGTACGCGTCGACGACGCCGTCGGGCAGCGCGGCCCGGTCGGCCTCGCCGATCAGCGCGAACGGGGCGACGGCCGGCTCCGGGGCGGCCGGCGCGGGGCGGCCGGTGAGGAACTCCGCCAGCTCGGCGATGCTGCGGCGCTCGAAGAGGTCGCGTACCTGCACGTCGAGGCCGGCGGCCCGGATGGCCCCGGCGAGCGCCACGGCGCGGATCGAGTCGCCGCCGACGTCGAAGAAGCCGTCCTCCACGCCGACGCGCTCCAGGCCGAGCAGCTCGGCCCAGATGGCGGCGAGCCGCTCCTCCACCTCGGTACGCGGCGCCAGGTAGGGCCGGTCGGTGGCGGTCACGGCGCGGTCGGGCGCCGGCAGCGCCCGCTTGTCGAGCTTGCCGTTGACGGTCAACGGCAGCCGGGCCAGCGGGACGAACGCCGACGGGATCATGTACTCGGGCAGGGTGCGGGCCAGCGCCGCGCGCACCTGTCCCGGCCGGGGCAGCTCCACCTGCTCGTCGACGACCGAGTACGCCACCAGCCGCCGGTCGCCGGGGGTGTCCTCGCGGACGACGACCACGGCCTCCCGGACCCCGGGCAGGGCCGAGATGGCGGCCTCGATCTCGCCCAGCTCGACCCGGTAGCCGCGGATCTTCACCTGGTCGTCGATCCGGCCGACGAACTCCAGGCTGCCGTCGGCGCGCCGGCGGGCCAGGTCGCCGCTGCGGTACAGCCGGGCGCCGGCGGGGCCGAACGGGTCGGGCACGAAGCGCTGGGCGGTCAGCTCGGGCCGGTTCAGGTAGCCCCGGGCCACGCCGGGGCCGCCGACGTGGATCTCGCCGGTGACGCCGACCGGCACCGGGTTGCCGTACGGGTCGAGCAGGTGGATGCTCAGGTCGGCCAGCGGGACGCCGATCGGGTTGGCGGCGGCGCCGGCCAGGTCGTCCGGGCCCACCTCGTAGTAGGTGGCGTGCACCGTGATCTCGGTGATCCCGTAGAGGTTGAGCAGCCGGGGCGCGGCCAGCCCCCGACGGGCCACCCAGGGGCCGAGGTCGCCGTACTCCAGCTTCTCCCCTGCGAAGATGACCGCGCGCAGCGCGAGCCGGTCGATGCGGGGGTCGCCGTCGCGGGCCAGGCCCACCAGGCCACGGAACGCCGTCGGGGTCTGGTTGAGCACGGTGACCTGCTCCTCGACCAGCAGGTCGAGCAGGTCACCGGGGGAACGGGTGACCTCGCGGGGCACCACGACCAGCCGGCCGCCGTGCAGCAACGCGCCCCACAGCTCCCACACCGACACGTCGAAGGCGTACGAGTGGAACAGCGGCCACACGTCGGCGGGGCCGAAGTTCAGGTCGTCCTGCGCCACGGTCATCAGGCGCAGCACGTTGGCGTGGGTCAGGAAGACGCCCTTGGGGCGGCCGGTCGACCCGGAGGTGTAGATGACGTAGATGAGGTTCTCGGGGTCGACGGCGACGCCCGGGTCGGTGCCGGGGCGCCCGGCGATCTCCCCGGCGTGCGCGGGGTCGTCCAGCACCACCACGACGCCGTCGAAGTCGGCGAACCGCGCCCGGTGGGCCTCGGTGGTCACCACGATCCGCGCGCCGGCGTCGGCCAGCATGAAGTCGACCCGGTCGGCCGGGACGCCGGGCTCCACCGGCAGGTACGCCGACCCGGACTTGAGCACGCCCAGCAGGGTGCAGACCAGCTCCGCGCTGCGGTCCAGGCAGACCGCGACGAGCCGCTCCGGGCCTGCGCCGAGGGCCCGCAGGTGGTGCGCCAGCCGGTTCGCGGTGGCGTCCAGTTCGGCGTACGTGAGACGCCGCGCACCGTCCACGACGGCGGTCGCGCCGGGGTGGGCGGCGGCGGTGGCGGCGAAGACCCCGTGCACCGGCCGGGTCACCCCCGCGGCGGGGCGGGCCGGGGCGGGGGTCGCCGCCGCCAGCTCAGCGTCGTCGAGGATGCGCAGCTCGGAGATCCGGGCGTCCGGGTCGGCGGCGACGTGGTGCAGCAGCCGGCCCAGGTGGTCGGCCATCCGCCGTACGGTGGCCGGGTCGAACAGCGCGGTGGCGTACTCCAGGTGCCCGCGCAGCTCGCTGTCGGCTCCCTCGACGACGTGCAGTTGCAGGTCGACCTTGGCGACCCGGGTGGGCAGCCAGAGCGTCTCGGCGGTGAGGCCGGCCGGCCAGGTGCCGGTGGGCGTGTCATCGCCCAGCGTGAAGGCGACCTGGTAGAGCGGCGTGCGGGACAGGTCCCGCTCCGGTTCGAACTCGTCGACCAGCAGCGCGAAGGGCACGTCGGCGTGCGCGAAGGCGTCCCGCACGGTGGCGCGGGTGGAGCGCAGCAGGTCGGCGAAGGCGGGGTTCCCCGTCCAGCTGCCCCGCAGGACCAGGTTGTCGATCCCGTACCCGACCAGGTTGCGCAGCTCGGCGCGGTCACGCACCGACGTCACGCTGCCCACGGGGATGTCGGTGCGACCGGTGTAGCGCGACAGCAGCGCCTGGAAGGCGGTCAGCAGGGTGACGAAGAGGGTGGTCTCGGCGCCGCGGGCGATGTCGCGCAGCGCGGCGGAGACGTCGGCGGGAAGCGCGAACGGGACCGACGCGCCCCGCCAGTCGCGCACCCGGGGCCGGGGCCGGTCGGCCGGCAGCTCCAGCGGGGCGATGCCGGCGAGCCGGTCGCGCCAGTGCTCCAGGTGCCGCTCCAGCAGCTCGCCGCGCAGCCGGTCGCGCTGCCAGGCCGCGAAGTCGGCGAACTGCACGGCCGGCGGCGTCAGCGACGACCGCTCGCCCTGGACGAACGCGCCGTACAGCTCGGCCAGGTCGCCGAGGAGCACCGTCGTGGAGGGCGCGTCGCAGGCGATGTGGTGGATCACCAGCACCAGGAGGTGCTCGGCGGGTCCCAGTCGCAGCAGCGTCGCCCGCACCGGCCACTCGGCGGCCAGGTCGAAGCCGGTGGCGGCCAGGTCGGCCATCAGCGTGGCGGCCCGGTCGTCCCGCTCGGCCTGCGGCACGTCGGCCAGGTCGACCAGCGGCAGCTCCTGCGGGCGGGGCTCGTCGATGACCTGCACCGGCGTCAGGTCGGCCAGCTCGTACCGGGTGCGCAGGATCTCGTGCCGGGCGATCAGGGCGTCCCACGCCCGGGTCAGCGCGGCCCGGTCCAGCGGCCCGCGCAGGCGCAGTGCCGCGGAGACCAGGTACTCCGGGCTGGTGGTGTCCATCTGGTTGAGGAACCACATCTGCTGCTGGCCGAAGGAGAGCGGCAGGTCACCCGAGCGGTCTGCGGCCGGGATCGCGCTGCGACGGCCGGCGGCCCTGCCCGCCAGCCGTCGTTGGACGAGCGACTCGCGCAGGTTCGGCTGGTTCGCGGTCGAGGTCATGCCTGGTGCTCCTTGGTCTGGCGCAGGTCTTCGGTCAGCTCGGCGTCGGAGAGTGCGTCCACCTCGGCCCGGATGAGGTCCTCCACCGCACCCGCCATCGCCTCGACGGTCGGGTGCTCGAAGACGAGCCGCAGCGACACGTCGAGGTCGAACTCCTCCTGGAGGCCGGCGACCAGCCGGCCCGCCAGCACGGAGTGTCCGCCCATGGCGAAGAAGTTGTGTCGTACGCCGACGGGCACACCCAGCAGGTCGCTCCAGATCGCGCAGAGGCGTTCCTCGACGATCGTGCGGGGCGCCACGAGGGCGTCCTCGGCGCCGGCGGCACCCGTCGACACGGCGCGGGAGAGCAGGCCGAGCAGCGCCGCCCGGTCCACCTTGCCGTTCGCGTTGAGTGGAATCTCGGACACCGGTACGAGCAGGCTCGGCGTCATGTAGTCGGGCAGCAGCCGGGCGCAGTGCGCGGCCAGGTCGGGTGCCTCGCCCCGGTGGAACGCGACCAGCCGGTCCTCGTGGACGATGACCACGCACCGGTCCACCCCGGGGTGTTCCTCGACGACCGCACGGATCTCGCCGAGTTCGATCCGGTAGCCGCGTACCTTGACCTGGTCGTCGGCCCGGCCGACGAAGTCCATCACCCCGTCCGGGCGCATCCGGACCAGGTCCCCGCTGCGGTACAGCCGGCTGCCCGGCGGCCCGTACGGATCGGGCACGAACTTCTCGGCGGTGAGATCCGGTCGACCGGCGTAGCCGGTGGCCAGGCAGTCCCCGCCGATGTACAGCTCACCGACCACGCCGACGGGCAGCAGGCGCTGCCCGTCGTCGAGCACCCGGACGGTGGTGTTGGCCATCGCGCGGCCGATCGGCACGATGTCGGTGGTCTGCGGCGTGACGACCGGGTGGGCCGTCATGATCACGGTGGTCTCGGTCGGCCCGTAGCTGTTGGTGAGGCCGCCCGGCCCGAGCCGGTCCAGCCAGCGGTTGGCGAGGTCCCCGTGCAGTGCCGCCCCCGCCGTCCAGATCAGCCCGGAGAGTTGGGTGGCCTGCTCGTCGTCGAGCTGCTCGGTGAGCAGTTCCAGGTGCGGCGGGGTCATGATGAACCGGTCGAACGGGCCGGCCTTGACGAGCAGCGCGCCCAGCTCGGCGACGTCGAGGGCGGCGGGCAGCAGGGTCACCGCCTGGCCCGACACCAACGGGCTGAACAGGTTGGGGATGGACAGGTCGAAGGCGATGGTGGTGAACAGCGGTGCGCCGTCGCCCTGCCCGGCCCGCGCTCCCCGGTCGCCCAGGGCCTCGGTCTCGACGGCGCAGGCGAGGAAGTTGGACACCGCGCGGTGCGGCAGCGCCACACCCTTGGGGCGGCCGGTCGATCCGGAGGTGAACAGCACGTAGGCCGTCTCCAGCGGGTCGGTGTCCCGGTCCGGCCGGCCGGCGGGGCCGGCACAGATCATCAGCCGGTGGGTGTCGACGTGCAGGGTCGGCACGGTGAACCGCGGGGCGTACGCCGCCTGGGTGACGCCCAGCTTCACGCCGGCGGTGGCGAGCATGTGCCCGATCCGCTCGGCCGGGTAGGACGGGTCGAGCGGCAGCACGGCCGCCCCCGCCTTCCAGGTGCCGAGGATCGCCGCGACCAGGTCGACGCCCCGGTCCAGCAGCACGGCCACCACCGCGCCCCGGTTCACGCCGGAGTGCCGCAGGTGGTGGGCGAACTGGTTGGCCCGGTCGTCCAGCGCCGCGTACGTCGTGGTGAGGTCGCCGTGCCGCAGTGCCACCGCGTCCGGCGTACGGTGCCGCTGGGCCTCGAAGAGGTCGCAGACGGTCGCGGCGGAGCGGGGCACGGTGGGCCCGTGGACCTCGTGCAGGAGCTGGTGCCGCTCGGCCGGCGCGAGCAGGTCGAGATCGTCGAGCGGGGTCTGCGGCGCAGCCACCGCCGCAGCGAGCAGCCGGACGAAGTGGTCGGCCATCCGCCGGACGGTCCGCTCGTCGAACAGGGCCGTGGCGTACTCCAGGCTGCCGGCCAGCGTGCCGTCCGGGCGGGGCCAGACGTGCATGGTGAGGTCGGTCTTGGCGATCCGGGCCGCCCGGCGCAGGGCGTCGAGCAGGGCCGGGTCGTCGGTGGACTGGCCGGTGATGCCACCCTCCTGGGCGTTGAGCATCACCTGGTAGAGCGGGGTGCGGGAGAGGTCCCGGACGTCGACGAGGTCGTTGACCACCCGCTCGAAGGGCAGGTCCTGGTGGGCCAGGGCGGCCAGGGTGCGGGACCGGACCGCCCGCAGGGCCTCCTCGAAGGGGGCGGACGGGTCCAGGGTGCAGCGCACCACCACGGGGTTGAGGAAGACGCCGGCGATCTGCTCCGTCTCCGCCGGCCGTCGCCCGGAGGTGGGCGCGCCGACCGCGACGTCCCACTGTCCGCTGTAGCGGGCCAGCAGCGTGGCGAAGCCCGCCAGCATGGTCATGAACGGGGTCGCCGAGCAGCGCCGGCCCACCGCGGTCAGCTTCTCCGCCAGCTCCGCCGGTACCTCGAACTCGACGTGCGCGCCGTGCGGATCGCGCTCGGCCGGCCGCGGCCGGTCCAGCGGGAGGGTCAGCTCGGGCACCCCGGCCAGTTGCTCGCGCCAGAAGCCGAGTTCCCGCTCGACCCGCTCGTCGGTGAGCTGCCGGTGCTGCCAGGCCGCGAAGTCGGCGTAGTGCACCGTCAGCTCCGGCAGGTCGGGCTCCCGGCCGGCGGCGAGGGCCGCACAGAGTTCCCGCAGGTCACGCTCCAGGACCCCGGCGGTGGTGGCGTCGGAGGCGATGTGGTGCAGCGCCACCAGCAGCAGGTGGTCCGCCCCGGCCGAGGTGACCAGGGTGGCCCGCCACAGCGGCCCGGTACGCAGGTCGAAGCCCTGGCCGAGCTGGGCGTCGACGAGGTCGACGAGCGGGACCTCGGTCGCGTCGCGGACGGTGAAGTCGATCGGGCCGGGCGGGTCGATCCGCTGCTGCGGCTCGCTGTCCCGGGTCAGGTAGCGGGTGCGCAGCGCCTCGTGCCGGGCTTCGAGCGCGGTCAGCGCCGCCCGTACGGTGTCGGGCGCCAGCGATCCGGGCAGCCGGAGGTAGAGCGGCACCACCCACTCGGGGCTGCCCGGGTGCAGCTGGTCCAGCAGCCACAGCCGCCGCTGGGCCGGGGAGAGCGGCAGCGCCCCGGTGCGGGGCGTCGGGACCACCGGCGACGTCGCGGGGGCCCCGCCGGTGAGCAGGGCGGCCTGCGCCTCGACGGTGCTCGCGGTGAGCAGTTCCCTGAGCTCGATGCGCACGCCGGACTCGGCGGCGAGGCGGCTGGCGATCCGGATGGTCACCAGCGACGACCCGCCGAGCTGGAAGAGGTCGTCGTGCGCCCCCACCCGGTCGACGTCGAGCAGCTCCTGCCAGAGCCGGGCGACCAGGCGTTCGGCGTCCGTGCGCGGGGCCACGTAGACCGGTCCGTCGATGCTCTCGACGGGCGGCAACGCGGCCCGGTCGACCTTGCCGCCGGTGGTGAGCGGGAACTCCGCCACCGGGACGAACACCGCCGGCACCAGGGCGTCGGGCAGCCGGTCGGTCAGGAAGGAGCGCAGCTCCGCGGTGGTCAGTGGGCGCCGGCTGGAGACGTACGCGGCCAGCCGGGGGCGGCCGGCGGGCTCGGCGAAGCCGACGACCACCGCCCGCCGGACGTCGGGGTGGGCGGCCAGTGCGGCCTCCACCTCGCCCGGCTCGATCCGCACTCCGTTGATCTTGAGTTGGTCGTCGGCGCGGCCGACGAACTCCAGGCTCCGGTCCGAGCGCCACCGGACCTGGTCGCCGGTGCGGTAGAGCCGCGCGCCGGCCGGACCGTACTCGTCCGGCACGAACCGCTCGGCGGTCAGGTCGGGCCGGTTGACGTACCCGCGGCCGAGCCCCGCCCCACCGACGTAGAGATCACCGACCACGCCGATCGGCACCGGTCGCCGGTTCGCGTCGAGCACCTGGAGGCGGAGGTTCTCCAGCGGCCGGCCGATCGGCACCGGGCCGGTGCGCTGGTCGAGGTCGACCTGCTGGGCGGTGACGTCGATGGCGCACTCGGTCGGCCCGTACGTGTTCCACACCCGCACCCCGGGCACCGCCGCCAGCCGCTGGCACAGCTCGGCGTGCAGCGGCTCGCCCGCGGAGAAGACCAGCCGCAGCGAGGTGCACCGCGGCCACTCCGGCTCCTCCGTCACCAGTTGCAGCACCGACGGGACGCCCTGGAGCACGGTCGCCCCGGACCGGATGACCGCCGCCACCAGCGCGGCGGGGTCGCGTTCGGCGCCGTCCGGCGCGAGCGCCACCGTTGCCCCGCAGATCAGCGGGGCGAAGAACTCCCAGCCGGCGGCGTCGAAACTCACCGCGGTCTTCTGCAACACCCGGTCCGCCGCCGACAGGCCGTGCTGCCGGACCGTCCAGGCCACCCGGTTCCCGATGCCCCGGTGGGTGACGACCACGCCCTTCGGCCGGCCGGTGGAGCCGGAGGTGTAGATGACGTACGCGGCGTTGTCGGGGTCGATCCGCACCGGCGGCGCGGTGTCCGGCCCGGCCTCGATCCGGGACCGGTCGGCGTCCAGGCAGACCACGTGCGACGGCCCGGCCAGGCTGTCGTCGAGCAGGTCGGCCTGGGTGAGCACCACGTCCACCCCCGTGTCGGCGACGATCCACCGTCGCCGGTCCACCGGGTGCCCCGGGTCCAGCGGCAGGTACGCGCCACCGGCCCGCCACACCCCGAGCAGCGCGACCACGAGGTCGACCCCCCGGCGCAGGTACACGCCGACCGTCGACTCCGGGCCGACGCCGAGCCCGACCAGGTACCGGGCGAGCTGGTTGGCGCGGCGGTCGAGCTCGGCGTAGTCGACCCGTACGTCGCCGGCGAGCACCGCGGTCGCGTCGGGCGTCGCCGCGGCCTGACGGGCGATCAGTCCGGGCAGGACGACCGGATCGACCGCGCCCGCTCCGGCGGCCGGCAGGGTGGACAGAGGGGTGCTCATCGGTGCTCCTCCGGGGTGGGGTTTGAGCGCGGACGGCCGGAGTCACACCTCCGGCGGGCCCGTCAGACGGACGCGCCGTCCATCCGCAGGCGCAGGCTCTTCGGCCGCATGTCGGTCCAGAGCTCGTTGATCCGGCTGAGGCAGTGATCCTTGGTGCCCTCGGTGCCCTCGGCCCGCCAGCCGGCCGGCAGGGCCCGGTCGCTCCACCAGATCGAGTACTGCTCCTCGTCGTTGAGCACCACCAGGTAGCTGCGGTCGTCGTCGCTCATGGTTTCTCCCTCGTGGGTTCCGCGGTCGCCACGGCGGCGGCCGGCACGGGTGTGAAGTCGTCGATCCGCACGCCGAGGCCCTGCCGGGCCGCCGTGTCGCGGACGTGTTGGGCCAGCGCGATGTCCAGCACGCCCAGCCCGAACGGCGAGACCACCACCGGGCCGGGAACTTCGGCGGCGGGCAGCGCCGCACCGCCGGCCAGCCGGCCGATGGTGGTGTGGATGAAGTCCCGGCCGCCGGTCAGCTGCTCGGCGAGGTGCAGCGAGGTGCGCTCGCGGCACACGTGGTCGGGGTCGTCGACGACGTTGCGGGCCGACAGGACCGCCCGGGGGTACAGGTCGCGCAACGACAGGTGCAGCACCACGCTCTCCGGCTGGCAGGCGGTCAGCTCCAGGTGCGGGTCGCTGGCGGTGGTGGCGATCGAGACCAGCCGGTGGGCGGCCAGGGCCTCCTCGGCGCTCTCCGCCACGCTGATCGTCGTGGCCGGCAGCAGGGCCGCCGCCCGCCCGGCGAACGCCTCGGCCCGCCGCGGGTCCGAGTCGTACAGCACGAGCGAGGCCGGCGGCGCCAGGGCCACGGTCAGGAAGCGCAGCACCTGCTGGTTGATCAGCCCGCAGCCGATCAGCGCCAGGCCGTCGGGGCGGCGGTCGGCGGCCAGCAGCTGCGCGGCGAGGGCCGCGCCGGCCGCGGTCCGCGCCGCGGAGATGACCGATCCCTCGATCACCGCGTCGGGCTGGCCGGTGGCGAGCGAGTTGAGCACGATGGCGGCGCTGGCCCGGTCCAGGCCCCGGTCGATGTTCGCCGGGAACGAGGAGATCCACTTCATGCCGGCGGCCGGCGGGTCGGCGCCCAGGTACGCGGGCAGTCCGATGATCCGGTTGCGGGCGTTGTCGGGGAAGCGCAGGAAGACCGAGTGGGGCACGCTCGTGCGGCCCTGCTCGTGCAGGAGGTACGCCTGTCGGACGATGTCGATGACCCGCGCCTCGTCGCCGTCGAGCACGTCCCGGACCACGGCATGGCCGATGATCAGCATTTGTCGCCCTTCCACAGGTGGCTGACCTCGCCGAACTGTTCGGTCACCCAGCGATCGGAGTAGATGGTGTCGAGATAGCGGTCCCCGTTGTCCGGGAAGATCAGGACGCTGGTGCTCCCGGCGGGGAGGCCCGCGATCCGGCGGCGCAGCGCGGCCACCGTCGCCCCGGACGACCCGCCGGCGAGGATGGCCTCCCGCGTGGCCAGCAACCGGCACCCGACCACGCAGTCCAGGTCGGACACGTGCAGCACCTCGTCGGGCCTGGCGTTGGCGGCCAGCGGTGGCACGACCGAGGCGCCGTGCCCGGGGATCAGCCGGGGCGCGGGCGGGTGACCGAAGATCGCGCTGCCGACCGCGTCGACCGCGACGATCCGGGTCTGGTGCCCACCCTCGCGCAGGTAGTCGGCGCAGCCGACCAGCGTGCCGCAGGTGCCGGTGGAGCAGAACAGGTAGTCGACCCGGCCGTCCAGCTCGGTCATGATCTCGGCCATGGTCTGCCGCTGGGCGAGGGCGTTGAGCGGGTTCGTGTACTGGTCCGGGCGGTAGGCTCCGGGCACGGTCTCGACCAGCTCGCGCACCCGGCGCCGCCGGACCGCGAGGTACTCGCCGGTCACCGGGTCCGGGTGCTCGATCATGTCGATCTCGGCCTGGTACGCGGCCAGCACCGCCAGGTTCTGCCGGGTGGTCTTCGGGTCCACCACGCAGATGAACCGGATACCGAAGTACGCGCAGATCTGGGCCAGGCCGATGGCAAGGTTGCCGGAGCTGGACTCCACCACCACGGAACGGCCCGGTGCCAGTTCACCGGATTCGATCTTCCCGCGCAGCATGTTCAGCGCCGCCCGGTCCTTGATGCTCCCACCCGGATTGAACAGTTCGAGTTTCGCGTACGCCCGGGCGGGAAACTCGGGAAACAACCGGTCCAGTCGTACCAGAGGCGTGTTGCCGACCGTGGAGAGAATTCCCTGATCCATTTCAACCCCCTCTCCGGGCTGACGAATGCCGCCCGCGTTCACGCGCGGGCGCTGTGTCGCCGGCGCCGCGATGACGGGCGCCGGGTCTGCGAGGTGCTCAGCTCATGCCGAGTTCGAGCAACATCCGCTGCTCGGCGTCGCCCGCCATGGGGGCGTCGGCGACGATCGCGGCCGGGTCGGCGCAGGCGGCGCCGAGCAGGGCCAGGTACTGGTCGAAGAGCCGCTCGACGGTGGCGCGGTCGAGCAGGTCCGTGTCGTAGTTGAACTCGGTGCGCAGGGCCAGGTCCGGCGACTGGTGGATCGTCACGGCGAGGTCGAACTGCCCCTCGTCGTAGGGCACCACCACCTGACGGGTGCGGTGCCCGACGAAACCGTTGCTGGTGTCGGACAGGGTGTCGTCGTGCTGCCGGGTGAGCAGGGTGATCGTGACCCGGACCAGCGGGTCCCGGTCCCGGCGGGCCGCCTGGACCAGGGAGAACGGGTAGGCGGCCCGCGCCACGCCCTCGGCGAGCTGGCGTCCCGCGTCGGTGATCGCCGCCGCGAAGGTGGTGCCGGGCACGAACGACGACCGCAGCGCGACCAGGTTCACCATCATCCCGACCACCTCCCGCAGCGCCCGCCCCCGCCGCACCGACACCGGGCAGCCGATGGTGAACTCGCCCTGCCCGGTGCAGCGGTGCAGCAGCGCCTCGAAGACGCCGAGCAGGACGCTGAACGGGGTCACCGCCAGGTCGGCGGCCGTGGCGCGTACCTGCCGGGCAAGCTCGTCCGGCAGCATCCGGGCGACGGCCGCCCCCCGGTAGGACCGGGTGGCGGGGCGGGGCCGGTCGGTGGGCAGGGTGGCGGCGGTGGCACCGGCGCAGGCGCCTGCCCAGTGCTCGGCCAGCTCGGCGCGCCGGGGCCCGGCCAGCATGGCCTGCTCACGGGCGACGAACTCGTCGTAGCTGGGCCGCGTCGGCCAGTCCACGTCGCCGCCACCCCGCAGCGCCTGGTACGCGTCGCCGAGGTCCCGCCAGATCAGCCGCTGGGACAGCCCGTCGGTGGCGATGTGGTGGATCACCAGCACCAGCGCGCAGTCCGTACGGCGGCGCAGCAGCACCGCCCACAGCGGGCCGGCGGACTCGAGCCGGAGCGGCTGCTCGCCGACGGTGCGGATCAGCGTACGCAGGGCGTCGTCGTCCACGTCGCCGACGTCGCGTACCTCGAGCGCGCCCGAGCCGGCCTCGTCGACCAGCCGCACCGGCCCCGCGTCGGTCTCGGTGAACCGGGACCGGAGCAGGTCGTGCCGCTCCTGGACGGCGACGAGGGCGGCCCGCAGCACGTCGGTGTCGAGGACCGGCTCGGCGAGCACGGCCGTCACCACGTTGCTGGTCGAGCTCTCGGGCGCGAGTCGGTACAGCGCCCACTGCGCGGCCTGACCGACGGACAGCTCCCGGGCGTCCCCGTCGCCGGCGCTCACTTGGCGGCGAGCACGAAGTCGGTCAGGTCACGGACGCGGACGAAGTTGCCGACCTCCTCGTCCGGGACCTCGATGTCGAAGTGGACCTCCGCGGCGCCGAGCAGGTCGACGAGCTTGAGCGAGTCGAGGCCCAGGTCCACGAAGGTGTCGTCGGCGGAGATCGGCCGGTCCGCTTCCTCGGTCATCAGCTTGCGGGTGAGCTGCTCGACGTCGGCGGCAACCTGGTCAACGGTCATGTCAGTTCCTTTCGAAAGGGTGTTCAGGGCATCCGGACGATCTGGCCGGCGTAGGCGAGGCCGGCGCCGAACCCGAGCAGCAGTGCCTTGTCGCCCGGCTTGGTACGGCCGCTCTCGTGCAGCCGGCTCAGGGCCAGCGGCACCGAGGCCGCCGAGGTGTTCCCCGTGTCGACCACGTCCCGGGCGACCTTCTCCTCCGGGATCTCCAGGATCTCGGCGAGCTGCTCGATGATCCGCAGGTTCGCCTGGTGCGGCACGAACCAGTCGATCTCCGACAGGTCGATTCCCGCGCGGGCGCAGACCTCCCGCGCGACCGGGGGGATGTTCTTGGTGGACCACCGGTAGACCAGCGGTCCGTTCATCGAGGCGTACTCCTTGCCGTCCTTCGCCCACTTCGTGCCGAGGATCGGGGCCCGACGTCCGTCGCTGCCCCACACCACGGGGCCGATGCCCTGGGTCTCGGAGCGGGAGATGACCGCGGCGCCGGCGCCGTCGCCGAAGATGACGTAGGTCGCGGGGTCCTCGGGATCGATGAACTCGGTGAGGTGTTCGGCACCGATGACCAGCACGTTGCGCGCCTCGCCGAGACGGACCGCGTTCGACGCGACCGACACCGAGTAGGCGAAGCCCGCGCAGGCGGCGTTCAGGTCGAACGCGCCGGTGGCCGGGATGCCGATGCGGTGCGCGACCTCCGGCGCGCCGCCCGGGATCCGGTCCCGCTTGGTGGCGGTGGCCAGGATGAGCAGGTCAACCTCGGAAGGGTCGACGTTCGCCATCGCCAGCGCCTTCGCGCCGGCCTCGGCCGACATCACCGGCACGGTCTCCCCCGGACCGGCGCTGTGCCGGGTCCTGATCCCGGTGCGCTCCTCGATCCATTCCGGGGTCACCTCCGTACGCAGTGCGATGTCCGGGTTGGTGACCACGCGGGTGGGCCGGTAGGCGCCGAGCCCGGTGATCGCCGAACCGAAGGTGTCCGACATCGTTCTCCCTTTCGTCAACCCGGCCGGCAGCCAGGTCGAGGACTGCCGGGAGAGAGGCTCGGGCATCCGCCTCATAGCTTCTCTACATATCGACCCGGCATAGGAAAGCCATAGCCGGCCGGGGAACCCTGCGCCGGGCGCGGACCGTCGGGGCCCGAAGGCGATCGAAAGGCCCATGATGAGCTACTTCACTGACAAGGTGGCGGTGATCACCGGCGCCGGCTCCGGCATCGGTCGTGCACTCGCCGTCGAGCTGGCCGCCCGGGGCGCCCGGCTCGCTCTCTCCGACGTGGACGACGAGGGGCTGCGGCAGACCGTGCGGTGCTGCGCGGCTCACGGGGGCCAGGTCCACGGCTACCGGCTGGACGTGACGGACCGGGCCGCGGTGCTGGAGCACGCCGAGCGGGTCGACGCCGACTTCGGCCGCGCCGATCTGGTCGTCAACAACGCCGGGGTGACCCTGCTCGCCTCGGTGGCCGACGGGTCCTGGGAAGACCTCGAATGGGTGATGAACGTCGACTTCTGGGGTGTCGTGCACGGCACCCGGGCGTTCCTGCCGCTGCTGACCACGTCGCGCGGCCACCTGGTCAACATCTCCAGCGTGCTGGGGCTGGCCGGCGCGCCGATGCAGAGCGGGTACAACGCCGCCAAGTTCGCCGTCCGGGGCTTCACGGAGGCGGTGGCGCAGGAGCTGCGGGCCGACGGGGTGCCGGTCGGGGTGAGCTGTGTGCACCCGGGCCGGATCAGGACGAACATCATGCGCAACGCCCGCAACGACGGGCAGCGGGACTACCAGGCGGTCCAGGAGCAGTTCGAGCGGTCGGTCGACATCTCGGCGGAGTACGCCGCCCGGGCCATCCTGCGCGGGGTGGCCCGCAACCGGGCCCGGATCCTGATCGGGGCGGACGCCTACCGCACCGACATCCTGACCCGGCTGCTCGGCCCCTGGTACCCGAGGGTCGTCGCCGGCCGTGGCCGGCGGCCGGTCACATCGACAGGCCGCCGTCCACGGTGATCACCTGCCCGGTCAGGTACGACGCGCGGGACGAGAGCAGGAACGAGACCACCTCGGCGATCTCCTCGCTGCGTCCGAGCCGGCCCAGGGCCACCCGGTCCTGGGCGATGGCGCCCAGCTCGCCGGAGAGTGCGGCGATCATGTCGGTGTCGATGTAGCCCGGCGCGACCACGTTCGCCCGGATGCCGTACCGCCCGACCTCCTTCGCCAGCGCCTTTGTGAAGCCGATGACCCCGGCCTTGGAGGCGGAGTAGTTGGTCTGCATCGGGTTTCCGGCCACCCCGGACACCGAGGAGACCGTGACGATCGAGCCGGCGCGGCGGCGCATCATCCGGCGGACCACGGCGCGGCAGAGGTGGTAGGTGCCGTCCAGGTTCACCTCCATGACCGAGCGCCAGTCGGCATCGGCCATCAGGGCCAGCGGCTTGTCCCGGATGATGCCGGCGACGCTGACCACCGCGTCGGCGTCGCCCAGTTCCCGCTCGGCGGTCGACACGAACTCCCGGACGGCCGCGGGGTCGGCGACGTCGACCATCATCGCGAGTACGCGTCCACCGTCCCGGGCCGCCTCCGCGACGACCTCCTCGGCGGCGTCCTTGCTGGACTGGTAGCACATGGCCACGTCGTAGCCGTCCCGGACGAGCTGCTGCACCACCGCCCGGCCGATGCCCCGCGAGCCGCCCGTCACCAGGGCGACGGGGCGTCCACCGGCGCTCACCGCGCCGCCCCGGACGTCGCCGCCGGGGGTTGCGCCGCCGCCTTCCGATCCGCGGCTGCCTGCCGGTCCAGGGCCGCCGCGTCCAGGGATGCGCGCAGCGACTCCACCGACCGCATCGCCCCGACCAACCGGCCGATCCGCAGCACCACGTCGGACCCCACGACGCTCTCGCCGGTGACGAAGGCGGTGTCGGCGACGAGCCTGTTCATGGTGACGTGGTGCTCCACCGTCTCCCCGGGCAGCACCGGCCGGCCGAACCGGACGTGCTCGAAGACCCCGGCGACCGGCACACCGTCGGTGAGCACGTTCGGCATCGGCCGGTCGTGGCGGATCAGCACCAGCGCCGCCTGCCCCCAGGATTCCAGGAGCAGCGACATCGGCAGCGGACGGTCACCGCCGACGGTGAGCGACCCCACCAGCCGCCGCCGGGGCACCAGCTCGGTGACCCGGTCGACCAGCAGCATCGGCGGCCGGTGCGGGATGATCCGTCTGATCTCCTCGATATCCATCATGGTCGTCACTTCTCCGTCCGGTAGCGCAACAGCACCTCGGCGACCGGCACGGCCGCGACGGTGACCTCGCCGCGCCACAGCTCGCCGGTCCGGTGGATCGTCACGACGAGTTCGTCGTCGCCCCGGAAGGGCAGCAGGAAGCGGCAGCTGACGATCTCGTCCAGCACCAGCTCGGGGGCCACGGCGCGGACCGCCCGGTACACGAACTCGTAGATGTACACCCCGGGCAGCAGTGGAAATCCCGGGTAGTGGCCGGCGAATACCGGATCGTCGAGGTCGGGGCGGATCCGGGCCACGATCGTGTCAGGGGCGATATGCTCCACGTCGACGGGTATCGTCGTCGCGCAGTCGACCGTTGTCAGGGTGTTCACCCGGTCACCATGCGCCGACCAGCTATATCTTCTCTACAACGCGGCGGGGTCGCACCAGGCGGGCCACCCGGGGTGCGCGGCCGCCGCGGCGGTCACCGGATCCCGGCCGGCCGGCAGCCGAGCCCGGCGCGGTGACACCGCCGGCTCAGCTCGGGGCCCCGATCAGCGCTCCGGCGCCGGCCACCAGCATCCGGTCCGCCTGGTCGGCCTTCTCCCGTGCGAAGACGCGGACCAGGTCGTGGAAGCGGAACCGCTGCCGCCGGCCTCCGTCGGACTCGACGATCTCCAGCAGCCGGGCGTCGACCAGGTTCTCCCCGACCTCCTCGCCGGCGTGCCGGGACACGCCCAGCACCTCGGCGGTGTACCAGCTCGGAAAGGCCGGCGCGCGCAGCAGCGCCAGCCGGCGCAGGGCGAGCTGCCCCAGGTCGGCGAGTTGGTGATAGCTGCTGTCCAGCCGTTCCCGGACGTCCATCGAGCCCAGACGCAGTTCGTCCAGCCGGTACCGCTCGTCGGCGAGCCGGTCCGCCAGGTACCCGAGCGACCAGTGCGGGCGCGCCAGCAGCCGGGAGCCGGTCACCCGGACACCGAGCGAGAGCCGACCGCACAGCTCGACGATCCGGTCGGCCGCGTCGGCCTCCTCGGCGACCCGCTCCGCCCCGATGATCCGGCCCAGCAGCGCGAGCGCCTGTTCCCGGTCCAGGGTGCCGACCTCGATCGACGTGGCGCCGGCCAGTTCGGGCATCCGTACGCGGCTGGTGACGACGACCTGACAGCCGGGGTCGCCGGGCAGCAGCGGAGCCACCTGCGCATAGTCCGCGGTGCCGTCGAGCATGACCAGCAGCCGCCGGCCGGCGAGCTGGCTGCGGTAGAGCCGGACCCGCTCGTCGAGTCCCTTCGGGATCGCCGACTCGGCGTGGCCGAGGCTGCGCAGGAACCAGCCGAGCACGTCGTACGGCTCGACGGCGTTGCCCCGGGCGCCGCCGAGGTCGGCGTAGAGCTGACCGTCGGGGAACGTGGCCCGGGAGAGGTGGGCGGCGTGCAGGGCGAGTGTGCTCTTGCCGACGCCAGCCATCCCGGTGATCACCGCGACCGACGGGCGGGCCGCCGGCGCGGCGGTCAGCGTCCGGATCAGCACGCCCAGCTCCTCGTCCCGACCGGCGAAGTCACCGACCCCGGGCGGGAGCATCGCGGGCCGCACACCGCGCCAGCTCGGCTCCGCGGCGACCGCCGGGGCCGGGACCGAGGGACCGGCGAGGATCGCGCGGTACGCCTCGGTGAGCAGCGGCCCCGGGTCGACACCCAGTTCGTCGGCGAGCACCCGGCGCCCCTCGTGGTACGCGGCCAGCGCGTCGGCCTGCCGGTCGCAGCGGACCAGGGCGGTCATCAGCTGCCCCCGTAGTCCCTCGTGCAGCGGGTGCTCGGCGACGAGCTGGGTGACCTCGGGGACCAGCCGGACATGGTGCCCCAGCATCAGGTCGGCCTCGATCCGGCTCTCCAGGGCCGCCATCCGCAGCTCCGCCATCCGGTGCGACTCCGCCGCGGCGAGGCGCTCGGTCACGTTGGACAGCGCCGGGCCACGCCATAGCGAGATGGCGGCGTGCAGCCGCTCGGCGGCCTCGGCGTGCCGTCCGCCGCGCAGCGCCTCACGCCCGGCCTCGGCCAGGCGCTCGAACTCGTCGAGGTCGAGCCGGGCGGTGCCGATCCGGATCTGGTACCCCGACCACTGCCGGACGATGTCCACCTCGGCCCCGAGGTACTTGCGCAGCCGCGAGACGTAGTTGTAGAGCTGGGCGGCGAAGGTGGCCGGCGGTCGCTCCCCCCAGAGCAGCTCGCACAGCCGGGTGTCCGGCACGGTACGCCCTTCGGCGAGCAGCAACGCCGCGAGCACCGTCCGCTGCTTCGCGCCGTCCAGTGCCACTTCGGCGTCGCCCCTCCAGGCCTCCACCGGCCCCAGCACCCGAAACTCCATTCCCGGCTCCGTTCATCGCGCCGCCCCGGTTGGAACAGTCGCCCGAAGACTCATCGGCACCGGCACTGTCCACATGCGGGAGCGGCACCCAATTTCCCGCCGACGTCACGCTGGCCATTCATTTGATCACTGATTGTGATTACAATGTGCGGTCACGCGTCGGCGACCAGCGCCCATCGACGCGACGGCCCCACCGCCCGCCGGCACCGCCCGCCCTGCGCGCAGCGGCCCCGCCAGCGCGGGCGACATGAATGTGGGTAGTTTCCACGCATGAACTCCGCGTCCCGCTCTGGCACCTTGCAACCGTGACCTCGACTCCCCTGGCCGGCGCCACCGATCACGCCTGCTCCGGCGTGCGGCTGGCCCCGCACTGGTGGGCGTCGGGGCTCGCGCTGCACGAGAGGGCGGCCGGGCGGGCCGGCGGCACGTACGCCACGAACAGCACGAACGCCACGGACCACACGGACACCACGAACAGCACGGACGGCACCGATCGCCGGCTGGCCCCGTGGCGGTCCGGGCACGGGGCGGGCCTGGCGGCGCGGCTCGCCGAGGTCGGCCTGGACGAGTCGGGGTTGCTCGACCTGCTGGCGGAGGGGCGGCCCGCGATCGCGGCCAGGATCCCTCGCCCGGTCTGGGCGGAAACCGTCGAGGCGGCGCTGCACGCCGCGGCAGCGCCCCACCCACCGGCCGACCCGTCGGACTGGCGGTCGGCCCTCTCTGCACCCCTGAGGCCGTTCGTCCAGGTCACAGTGGACCGTTTTGTCACAGAAGTCGACCGACTCGCGACGGCGCGGACGGTGGACCTGCCCGCCCTCACCGACCATCTCGCCACCGAGGTGGGTCGCCGCCTGCTCTCCGTCGCGGCCCGCACGCTGGTCTCGGAGCTGCATCGACGTCGGGAGGCCGGCCGGCTGGCCGGCGCCGACGGCCGGGCCCGGTTCGCCGATTTCGTGGCGCAGCTCTGCGACCCCGCCGGGCTGGCCGAGCTGGTCGACCGCTACCCCACGCTGGCGCGGCTGCTGGCACAGACCGCCACGACGGCCGCCCGGGCCGAGCTCCAACTCCTGACCCGGTTCGTCGCCGACCGGGACGACCTGGTCCGGGCCCTGCTCGGCGGCAGTGATCCGGGCCCGCTGGTCGCGGTCCACAGCAACCTGGGTGACGCCCACGCCGGTGGCCGCACGACCGCGGTGCTGCGTTTCGCCGACGGCCGCCGCGTCGTCTACAAGCCGCGCGACCTGGCCTCCCAGGTCCGGTTCACGGGGTTCGTCGACTGGCTGGAGCAACGGGCGCCGGGGCTGGGGCTGCGTGGGGTCGCGGCCCTGACCCGGCCGGGCTACGGCTGGTCGGAGCATGTCGAGGCGGCGCCGCTCGGCCGCCCGGAGCAGGCGGACGGGTTCTACCGGCGGCAGGGTGCCCTGCTCGCGTTGCTGCACGGCCTGCACGCCACGGACATGCACTACGAGAACCTGATCGCCGCCGGCCCGACGCCGGTCGTGGTGGACACCGAGACGCTCTTCCATCCCGCGCTGGGCGAGCCGGTGGGCACCGGCGATCCGGCGGCGGACCTGTTGGCCGCGTCGGTGCACCGCACCGGTCTGATGCCGTTGATCGTCGTCGGCGACCAGGGTGCGATGGACGTGTCCGGCGTCGGCGGCGACCGTGGCGGGACCGCACCCGCCAGCGCGATCGACTGGACCGACCCGGGCACCGACCGGATGCGGTTGACCCGGCGCGCGGTCGACTTCGTCGGCGCCCGCAACCGCCCCCGCGTCGGCGACACCGACGTCGACCCCACGGCCCACGAACCGGCGCTGCGGGCGGGGTTCCGGCTGGCGTACGAGGCGATCCGGACGCACCGGCGGGAGTTCACCGAGCTGGTCGCCGCCTGCGCCGCCGTCCCGGTACGGGTGGTCGCCCGCCCCACCTCGGGTTACCACACCCTGCTCACCGAGACCACCCACCCGGACGTCCTCGGCGACGCGCTGGAGCGGGACCGCGCGTTCGGCGTCCTCTGGTCGAGCGTCGGCGCGCACCCGTTCCTCGCCCAACTCCCCCGGCACGAGGTCGCGGCACTGTGGGCTGGCGACGTACCACTGTTCGAGAGCGCCGCCGGCGGCCGGAGCGTGCGGGCCGCCGGCGGAGAGGCGCTGCCCGTGCCGCTGGCCCGCAGCGGGCTCGACACCGCGCTGGAGAAGATCGCCACGCTGGGCGACAGCGACCGGCGGCACCAGGAGTGGATCGTCGCGGCGACGCTGGCCACCCGGCGCCCGGTCGACGGGCGGCACACCGCCGCACCGGTGTCGCGGGCGGTCGCGGACGCCGACGCGTCGCCGGAGCGCCTGCTCGCCACGGCGTGCGCGATCGCCGACGAGATCCAGGCCCGCGGCGTGGCCGGCACCGACCGGGTGAACTGGCTCGGTCTGGAGTTGGTCGACGACCGGCAGTGGCTGGTCCTGCCGATGGGCGCCGGGCTCGCCCACGGCCACCTCGGGGTCGCGCTCTTCCTCGCCCAGTTCGCCGCGGTGACCGGCACCGCCCGCCACGCCGAGCTGGCCCACCGGTCCGTCGGCGCGGTGCCGGGACTGTTCCAACTGCTCGGCACGCGCCCGGACCTGGTCGCCGCGATCGGCCCCGGCGGGCTGTACGGCCTCGGTGGCATCGCGTACGGGCTCGCCCGGCTGGCCACCCTGCTGGCCGACCCGGGCCTCGCCGGGCAGGCCCGTACCGCGGTCGACCTCGCCGCCGGTGCGCAGTCCCCGGCCATGGGCTGGGCCGACGGCAGCGCGGGCTGCCTCGCCGCCATGGACGCGGTCCACGCCGAGCTGGGTTACGCGCCGGCGGGGTCGCTCGCCCGACGCTGCGCCGACCGGCTCGTCGACGTGGTCGAGCGGGACGAGCCGCCCGCGGAGGTGGGTTTCGCCGACGGGCTGGCCGGCATCGGCTGGGCACTGGCCCGGTACGCCCGGACCGGCGGCACCCGGTACGCGCAGGCCGGCCGGCGCGCGCTGCGCCGGGCCGACGCCCTCCCGGCCGGGCCGGCCGGGTACGGCTGGTGTCGCGGCGCGGCCGGCCTGGCGCTCGCCCACGGCACCCTCGCCCCCGACGCGCCTGCCCGGCCCGCCCGCGACCACGACGCACCGCCCCCGCCCGACGGCGGGCCGTCGCCCGCGTTCCGTCCCGACGAGGCGGTGCGCCTGCTCACCGGCCGGCCGCTGCTCGGCGACCTCAGCCTCTGCCACGGTGAGCTGGGCGTCGCGGAGGCGGTGCACGGCATCGCCTCCGACGACGGCGGGAGCGCGGCGCGGCGGCATCTCGGCCGGGTCCTCGACGCCGTCGACCGGTACGGGCCGTCCTGCGGGACCCCGGGCGCCGTGCCCACCCCCGGCCTGCTCACCGGCCTGGCCGGCATCGGGTACGAACTGCTCCGGCTCGCCGGGACCGCACGGGTGCCGTCGGTGCTGCTGTTGGAGCCCACCCCCGAACCGTCCGCCTCGGGCTGAGGAGCACCGGGCCGGCGACGACCGTCTCCAGTGGAGCTATCCGCTTCCGGAACACCCATGGAACACCAACAGGAGGAATGACAGTTGTCCGAGAACCAGCTCTCCCCGCGTAGTGCCGCCGAGACCGACTCCGCAGCGCCGATCGGCGATCCCGTCGGGGCGATGTGGGCGCAGCCCGTCGTGACGTTCGGGATCCGCGCAGCCGCCCTCGCCAGCCTGGTCGTGCCCGTGGGCATGGTGGTCGGCGGTCTCGTCGGTGGCGGCAGTGTGGGGGCGGAGGGCGCGCCGCTGACCACCTGCTGTCCCGAGCGCCCGTGGTGACGGCCCGATAGTTGCTCGCCCGGGGTGGGGGGGGCGAGGGCAGCACCGCGTTGGGCTGTCGCCTCCCGCCTCGGATAGCGTGCGGAGTGTGTACCGCTCCTCGAAGCTCATCGGTCGGGACGCCGAACTCCGCGCGGTGCTGGCCACCCTCGAATCGGCCCAGGCCGGGTTGGGTGGCGCGGTGTTCCTGGTCGGCGAGAGCGGCGTCGGCAAGTCCCGCCTCGCGTCGAGGGTCGCGGAGCTGGCCACCGCGGCGGGCACGCGGGTGATGCGGGGCCGGGGCAGCACGATCGGCACCGCGGTGCCGCTGCGTCCCCTGACCGAGGCGCTGCTGTCGCTGCTCCGCTCCGGGCCGGTCGATCCCACCGCGCTCGGGCCGTACGGCCCGATCCTCGGCCGGCTCGTCCCCGACTGGGGCCGGCCGCCGGCCGACCAGGAGAACACGTCCCTGGTGATCCTCGCCGAGGCCGTCCTCCGGCTGACCGGGGTGGCCGGCGCGGCGCGGGGCTGCCTGATGCTGCTGGACGACCTCCAGGACGCCGACACCGAGACGTTGGCCGTGCTGGAATACCTGATCGACAACGTCGCCCTGCAACCGACCATGCTGCTGGGGGCGATCCGGGCCGAGTCCTGCGCGGCGCTGACCCTCGCCCGGTCGGCCGCCCAACGCGGTCAGTGCACCCTCATCGAACTGGGCCGGCTCGACGACGACGGGCTGCGTCAGATGGTCGGCGCCTGCCTCGGCACCGCCCCGGAGCGGGTGCCGGTGGCGGTGCACGCCCTCGTCTCGACGGGCAGTTCCGGAAACCCCTTCCTCATCGAGGAACTCGTCGCCGGCATGATCGACGGCGCGCTGCTCGTCGGCGGCCCGGCGGGCTGGCGGATGTCCGAGGAGTTGCCGTCCACCCTGCCGAGCATCCTGGCCAGGGGCATGGCGCAGGGGATCGAGCAGCTCGACCCGCAGACCCGGGAGCTGCTCTCGATGGGCGCGCTGCTGGGCCGGCGATTCCCACTGACCGTGGTGCAGGCGGCCTCCGGGCTCAGCGACCGCGCGGTGCTCGACCGCCTGTGCGGCGACGTCGCGGAGCGACTGGTCACGGTGGACGACCAGCTCACCGACTGGTACGCCTTCCGGCACCAGCTCACCCGGGAGGCGCTGCTCACCCTGCTCGGCCCGGGTGAGCGGACCCGACTCGCCCAGCGGATGGCGGACGCGGTGGAGGCGGTGTTTCCCGGCCTGCCGGGCGAGTGGTGCCAGGTGTCGGCTACCCTGCACCTGGAGGCCGACAACCCGGAGGTCGCCGGCCAACTGTTCACCGAGGCGGGCCGCCGGGCGATCGCGCAGGGCGGCGCGACCACGGCGGTGGCCCTGCTGGACCGGGCGATCGGCCTGCTCGGCGACAACAATCCGGTGGCGCGCGCCGCCGCCCTCGAAGCCCTGCTGCACGCTCTCGCCGAGGCGGGACTGGTCGAGCGGGCGCTCGCGTCGGTCAGCACCCTCGACCAGATCGGCGGCGTCGACCCGCGCCGGCGGGCACAACTGCACACCCGGCTGGCGTGGGCCGCGACGGTCGCCGGCCGCTCGGCCGAGGGGCTGGCGCAGGTCGAGCAGGCGCGGGCCCTGCTCGGCCCGGACGCCGCCGCGGAGGACACCGCGCCGATCGACGTGGTCGCCGCCCACCTGGTGCTGGACACCGCCGGGCAGGACCAGCTCGCCACGGCCGAGGTGCTGGCCCGCCGCGCCGCCACCGTCGCCGAGACCGTCCCGCTGCCGGTGGTGGCGTGCCAGGCATGGCAACTGCTCGGCGCGCTGGTCCGGCACCGCGACCCGGCGGAGGCGACGCGGTGCCTGGAACGGGCCCTGGCGATCGCCGCGCAGCACCGGCTGCCGATCTGGGAGATCCACGCGCTGATCCGGCTCGGCAACGACGACGCGCTGCGCGACGCCAGCCTGTACCGGCTGGAACAGGCCAGGGAACGCGCCTCCCAGGCCGGCGCCGTGACCGCACGCCACCAGGCGGAGGCGAGCCTGGCCCTGCACGCGGCGCTGCGGGGCGACTTCGACACCGCGAGCGGCCTCGTCCGGCAGGTGCTGGCCGCGACCACCCGGCTGAATCTGCTGGAGACCACCCAGTACGTGCTGCTGGTCAGCGCGGTGCTCGAGGGGCACCAGGGGCGGCGTCGGGAGATGGAACACGCGCTGGCCGAGTTCCGCCGGTGGCGCGGCGACCTGGCCCTGCACGCCCCCCGCGTGCACGGGCTGGCCCGAGCCTTCTGCGCCCTGCTGGAGGAGGACCGGCCCCGCGCCCTCGACGAGCTGGCCCGCGCGTTCAGCGCCGAGGAGCAGAGCCCGACGGTCTTCCACCTCTCCGGCCGGCACGGCCTGCACCTGCTGCTCCAGGTGATGTCCGGCGAGGCCGGCTGGCCGGCCTACGAGGCGGTGCAGGGCGACTCGGCGAGCCAGCTGCGTTGGGATCTACAGTTCGCGCTGTTCGCGAAGGCGGTGCTCCTCGGCCGGTCCGGGCAGCCGGACGCGGCCGAGGAGGCGGCAGCCGAGGCGATGCGGGCTGGCGCGCCGTACGCGATGGGCCGGCACCTCGCGCTGCGGCTCGTCTGCGAGTCGGCGCTCGCCGACGGCTGGGGGCACCCGGTGCAGTGGCTGCGGGCCGCCGAGGAGCACTTCCACCGCAGCGACGTGCCGGCCGTGGCCAGTGCCTGCCGGGCCCTGCTACGCCAGTCGGGCGTACGCGTGAACCAGCGCCGCTCCGGTGCCGGCGACATCCCCTCCGGGCTGCGGTCGGTGGGCGTGACGGTGCGGGAGTTCGAGGTGCTGCGGCTGCTGGTCGGGCGGCTGAGCAACCGGGAGATAGCCGGCCGGCTGCACCTCTCCCCGCGTACCGTGGAGCGGCACGTGTCCAGCCTGCTCGGCAAGACGGGCCTGCCGAACCGGATCGCGTTGAGCAAGTTCGCCGCCGAGGTGGAGCGCGGCTGAGCGACACCGCCGGAGGCGACCCGACACGGACGCCCGTGGGGCCACCGCCCGGCGCCGCGTGCTGGCAGGATGACCGGATGGACCTCGACACCGGCGCCGGGCTGCTGCACCGGCTGACGTCCTATGTCCCGAGCCGCGAATGGGACGTGCCCGTGGACGACCCGCGCGTCCGCCAGGACCTCGTCCCGAACGATCCCGGGGCCCTGCCGCCACCGATGAAGCGCTACCCGGACGGTCCTCCCGTCCTCGCCCTGCCGCGCGACCTGCCCGACCCCGGCGTCCCCGCGACGGCCGTGCTGGCCGGCGTCGTGTCCCCCGCGCAGCCTCTCGACGCCGCGCAGCTCGGCCGCGTGCTCTTCCTCGGCGCCGGCGTCGTCCGCACCGCGGAGCGCGCCGGCCGATCGGTCCTCTACCGCGCCTCCGGGTCGGCGGGGGCACGGTTTCCGCTGGAGCTGTACGCGAGCACGCACGACGTCGCGGGGGTTCCGGACGGCGTGCACTGGTACGACGCCCGGCGGCACGCGCTCGTCCAGGTGGGCCCCGCCGCCACCGGGTCGGTCACGACGCTCGTGGTGACGGGCGTGCCCTGGCGGACGGGTTGGCGCTACGCCGAACGCGGGTGGCGGCACCTCTACTGGGACGCCGGCACGCTGCTGTCCCAACTGTCGGCGGCGGCCGCGAGCGCCGGTCTCCCGCCGCGGCTGCGGTCGCTCTTCCCGGACGCCACCGTACGCACGCTCGTCGGTGCCGACGGCGTGCACGAGTACCCGCTCGCCCTGCTGTCCCTCGGCGACGGCGAGCCCGCGATCGGGCCCACCGGGCCGGCGGTCCCGGGGGAACTGCCGCCGGTCGAGCTGCCGCTCTGCACCGCCGCGCAGCGCGCGGGCGAGCGGGACACGCTCGGCACGCCGTGGCCGCCGGCGGATCCACTGTCGGCCCACCCACCGTCCGACCCGCTCGACGAGGTCGTCAGGCGGCGCGGGTCGCAACGGCGGATGGACCGGTCCCGGACGCTGCCGCGACACCTGCTGGAATGGTCCCTGTCCACGGCCCTGCGCGGCGTGACCGTGCCGCACTGGGTCGCCGTGCACGGCGTCGACGACGTGGCGCCCGGCCTCTACCGGTGGCCCGACCTGTCGACGCCGCTGCGCGCGGGAGACCTGCGCGACGAGCTGCTCCGGGTCTGCCTGGGCCAGGGTCTCGCCGGCGACGCGGCCTACGTCGTCATCGCCGCCGCGCCGCTGTCCACCCTGGACGATCGTGGCTACCGCGACGCCCAGCTCGCCGCCGGGCTCGTCGAGGGCCGGCTGCACCTCGCGGCGTACGCCCTGGGCGCGGGCGCCTCCGGCATGACCTTCCTCGACTCGGAGGTCCCGGGGCTGCTGGGTGAGCCGGACGACCTCGCGGCACTGCTCTTCACCTGCGTGGGCGTTCCGGAGTACCGGTCGCGCGCGGGCGGGCGACCGGGCGCGCCGGTGGAGGTCCGCCCGGTCACGCCCCGCGTCAGCGAGTCGTGACGCCGCCCGGGCACGCCCATGTCCGACCGGGGCATCCCGCGCTCGTACCGGACGATGGAGGGCTTCGGCGTCCACATCTTCCGGCTCGTCAACGCGGCCGGCGAGAGGCGCTGGCCAGGCCGGCCGACGGCCGCACGGTGGGGATCGTCGTCGACGCCGGCACGGTCGATCCGCGCGTGCTGCTGCTGGTCGACGAGTGTTGGCGGCACGCCAAGGCGATCGGCGCGTGGGGTGCCGGCACCGGCGTGCTGCGGCGGGCGGGGGTTGCCGGCACGCCCGGCGTCGTCACGGGCGACTCCGGGGCCGAGGTCTTCACCGCCGTGTCGCAACTGCTGGCCGCCCACCGGGTGTGGGAGAGGTTTCCCGCCTCGATCTCCTGACCGGCTCGTCCGCTGACGAGGGCCGTCCTTCCGCTTCATGGGAAGGACGGCCCTCGGCGTGACCGGGTCGGCACCTGTCGACGACCGCGGCCGACGCGCCCGTTCGGTGAGCCGGGAAGGGGACCGTCGCGGTCAGTTCCACCTGTCCTGGTTGAGGAAGCGGGCGAACCCGCGCCACGAGTTGGGCCCCATGACCCCGTCGATCGGGCCGGTGTAGCCGTGGCCGGAGGCGAGACGCTGCACGGCGCGCCAGGTGTTCGGGCCGGGCTGCCCGTCGATGGGGCCCGTGTAGCCGTAGGCCCGCATGGCCCGCTGGAGGGCGGCGTACGTGTTCGGCCCGGGTACGCCGTCGATGGGGCCGGTGTACCCGGCGGTGAGCCGCAGCCAGTTCTGCATGCGCTGGTAGAAGATGGTGCCGGGGATGCCGTCGTATTCGGTGTAGGTCTTGGGCAGCCCCCCGGGCGCGGGCTGTTGCCCGACGTAGGTCAGCGGGTTGATGCGTACGCCGGCCGGGTTGATCATGTGCCAGTGGACGTGCGGCCCGGTGGACGAGCCCGAGCCCGGCGCACCGGCCGCGCCGCCGGAGAGACCGACGACGGTGCCGCTGGACACGGCCGCGCCGTTGCCCAGCAGGAACTGCGACAGGTGCATGTACTGGCTGCGGTACCCGTCCGCGTGCTGGATGGTGACGGTGTGCCCGCCCGTGCCGTTGTACGGGATGTTCTGGATGGTGCCCGCGCCGCAGGCCGGCAGCCGGGTGCCGACCGACATGGCGAAGTCGATGCCGCCGAGCGAGCCCCGGTTCAGGTGTTCCTGCCAGGTGCCGGTGATGGGGTACCCGGAGAAGGGGTTGTAGATGGCGGGTGCGGCGAAGGCGCGGCCGGGAACGGCCAGGCCGGCCAGGGCGCCCGTGCCGAGGGCGGCGCCGAGCAGCACCGCGCGGCGGCCGACCCCGGCGGTGGCTGCCTGGTCGTCGGCGCCACAGCAACCGGGCGGGTCGAGGTTGTCCATCACGTGCTCCCTGGCTGGTCGGGACGGGCCGGTAGAGGCAGTGACGATACATAGCCGTAGGTAAATTTGTCGACCATGACTGTCGGCCGGCACACGCAGAGGATGCCCCCGCTCGGCCCGGAACCGCACCATCGAACCGCTCAGCCTCCCGGGCAGCGGGTGTCACCACCACTGCGCTCCTGGCAGGTCGTCGGGGCCGGGACGGGCGCAGCCGGCGGCACGAGCGTCCGCGCCGCGTCCACGACCGCCGGCATCAGCGCCGCCGCGATCACGACGGTCAGGAGCAGGTAGACCAGTCCGGTACGGACGTAGCGGAAGCGGAAGGCCACCAGCGCCACGACGGCGGGCCCGCCCGCCGCCACCACCGCCAGGAGCAGCAGCGCCCGCGCGGATCGGCGCCCGATCTCCGCCGACTGAGCGCCACCGTTCGAGTACTGGTCGGCCCACCCTTCCATGCCGATGGTGAAACACCACCACAGCAACGCCAGCGAGGTCACCAACCAGAGCACCGTCAGGAGCACGATGACGTGGCGGGGCCGGGCGGCGGATGTCGACGAGGTCATGCCGTACAGCCTGGCCGGGCCGGAGCCACGGGACGTGAGCACGCGTACTCACCGGATGCCGCCGGAGAACAGCACGGCCGTGAACGGGGTCAGCACCGACCACCAGCGCCCCTGCGATGATTCCCGGATGCCACTGCCGGCCCGCCAGCTTCTGACCAAGGCCCTTCACCTGCTCGATCGGGGCGAGACCGAACGCGGGGAGAGCGTCCTCCGGGACACCGTCGCCTCGGCCGTCAAGGCGGGCGACAGCACGACGACGGTGGCCGCGCTCTGCTGCCTCGGTGAGCTGCTGGCCCAGCAGGGCCGGCGGCGGGAGGCCGTCGAGACGCTGCGGTCCTGCCTCGGCGTACCGGTGTCGGACGATCATGGCGATCTGTGTGCCGCCGAGCGCACGAACGCCCGGCAACTCCTCGCCGACCTGGCCTGACTGTGAGCCGGGCGACGCCGGCCAGAAGGGTGCGTTCGGGGGTCACCGGACCAGGTTGAGCGGTGCCGGGATGCGCACGGCGGTGCCGGCCGACGCCCGAAACGGCGACCCGCCGGTGTGGTCGCGACAGCGACCGCACCGGCGGGCGTGGCTACGTCATCGACGAGCCGGGGGCGGCCGTCCGCTCACAGTCCGCGGCACTGGCCGGACTTCGGGCCACCGACCGTGTTGGCCACCCCGTTGTCCACCGGTGGCGGCTGGTTGCCCACGCACCGCAGGGGCCCGTCGATCCGGTTGCCGGACACCACGACCGGCGTGTCGCCGGTGCGGCTGTCGACCACGTCGACCGGGCCGCTCACCCGCGTCCCGCTGACCAGCACCCGGCCGGTGACTCCGGTGACCGACAGCGGGCCGTCGACACTGCTGCCCGTGAGTTCCACCACCGCGGCACCGGCGGCCCGCACCGGCCCGGTGACGGCGGCGTCGAGCGCGATCAGGCCCGCGCCCTTCCCGACGTCGACCGGCCCGGACACCTTGGCGCCCGGCGCGAGGCAGGTCACCCCGGCACGGACCGGCAGGGGGCCACGACGCTCACCGCTCACCACCTGGCCGCAGGTCTGGTCGGTGACCTCGAGCGTTACCGGCAGCGTCACCAGCGGGTTGGACGGGTCGTCGCTGGTGACGCAGAGCTGGGCCCGGTACGTACCGGCGGCCAGCCCGGCGCTGTCCATGGAGATCGTCACCTCGGTGGACCTGCCGGCGCCGGTGCCGGCCACCGTGCGCGACGCCGTCAGCCACGGCACCTCGTCGGGCGTCACGCACGGCTGGAGGTCCGGCAGCCGTACGTGGGTGATGAACCGGGCCGCGCCCTTGTCGTTCTCGACCTCGACGAGACGGCCGGACCGGTCGATCTCGTGAACACCCCTCGAACTGGTGGTCAGGATGTTGCCGTTGCCGAGCGGGTGCACCCCCTGGTATCCGGAGCCGCCGGGCGGCGCGTAGACGCCGATCAACTTTCCGGCGCGGTCCATCTCCCAGACCCCGGCGGTGGAGCCGCTGCCCCAGCTCGCCGCGAGCACGTTGCCGTTCGGCAGTTCCGCGAGCTGGCCGGGCCAGCTGAGCCCCTCGAAGAAGCGGGCGTTGGCGCGCGAGCCGTCCTTGCTGAAGCTGTGGATGGCGTCGCTGTCACTGGCGGAGACGAGCATGTCGTCGCCGCGGAACAGGATCCCCCACGGCCCCTTGAGTCCGTCGGCCCCGGGCGCCACGAACGTGCCCAGGTACCTGCCGTCGGCGTCGAACTCGACCACCGAGTTGGCGTTGCCCTGGGACGCGACCGTCACCAGCACGGTGCCGCGCGGCGAGAGGGCCATGCCCCGGGTGTTGGTCATGATGGCCGGGTCCCGTACGCCGTCGGCCGGCGCGAAGACGCGCCGGAAACTGCCGTCCAGGCCGTACTCGGTGATCATCGAGTTCACCTGGTCGGACATGAGGAAGCCGCTGCCGTCCGGCTTGGCGATGATCTGGAACGGCGTGTACAGGCTGCTGGACGGGTTGTACGAGAAGTGCGGGACGAACCGCGGGTCGATCAGCTTGCCGGTCTGCGGGTCGAACGCCATCACCCCACGGGTGGCGCTGCCCGAGTTCGGGATCAGCAGCACGCCGTCGCGCAGCAGCTTGATCCGCTCGTCGTCCGGGCCGGCGTCCGGGTCGTCGAGGCGCCAGTCCAGCACCCCGTGCCCCGAGTTGCGTACTGCGAACGTCCGGCTGGTGACCATCCCGGCCGGCTGCCGGGCGGAGAGCGACCGGGGTGCCACGTCGATCTTCGGCACCGGCACCACCGTCAACTCCAGCGCGATCCTGGTCGTCGGCTGGTCCTGGTCGTTGCTGGCCAGGCACAGGTCGGCCCGGAACACGCCACCGTCGTCCAGGCCCGTGGAGTCGAGGGTGATCTGGATTTCCTGGTTCTTGAAGGCGGCCAGCGTTCCCCTGGCCGGCGTCACCTTCACCCAGGAGGGCCACGAGCAGCCGGCACCGTCGCCGGTCGCCTGCCAGGTGAGTTCGGCGCCACCGGCGTTGCCCACCGTGACGGTGTGGCTCTCGTTCCGCGCCACGTCCATGCTGGAGCTCAGCGCGGCCTTGTCCAGGGTCAGGTCGGGGACCGCGGGCAGGACGGCGACCGGGAAGTGCGCCTGGGCGATCGGCGGCCCGTCCGGCGCGTGCCGGGCGTCGGTGGTCAGGTCGATCGCGCCGAAGAGCCAGTTGTCGCGGGGGGTGCCGGTGACGTCCAGGGTGATGGTCAGTTCCTGGCTGGCGCCGGGCGCCAGGGTGAACCGCGTCGGCGCGACGGTGATCCGCGCCCCGGTCGGGGCCTGCGCCGCCACCTGGTAGGTCGCGGTCGCCCTGGCCACGCCGGACACCGTCCGGGTGAACGTGCAGACCTTGAGGCAGTGGTGTTCGACGACGGCCGGCAGGTTCAGCGTCTGCGGGTCGCCGCCGGCCTCGGGGTCGGCCGCGACGAAGTTCGCGGCGGTCTCGTCGAGCACGAGGCCGGTGCGGGCCGCCTTGTCCAGGTTGATCCGGCCGGAGCCGATGTCGAACGCGTCGGCGGGCGTGGTGCTGTCCTCCTTGACCACGCCGTCGCGGTCCGCGGTGACCGCCAGCGCGGACCTGATCCGCGTCGGCGACCAGTCGGGGTGCAGTGCCGCCAGCAACGCGCCGGCACCGGCGACGTGCGGCGACGCCATGGACGTGCCCTGCATGAAGGCGTACGGCGCCGGGTTGTCCTTCGTCCCCATCGTGGCGGCGAGGATGTTGCGGCCCGGGGCGGCGGCGGTGGGTGCGAGCATGTCGAACTTGCTGGGCCCGCGCGAGCTGAAGTCGGCCACCACGTCGGTCCAGTCCCCGTCGCGCAGCACCTCGCTGCCGGCACCCACCCGTACGGTGACGGGTGCCTCGGTGGCGGCCAGGTGGTCGCGCAGCCGCTTCCCGTCGGCGAGGCCGACCATCACGGCGGGGATGGGGGTTCCGGTGAGCGCGCCCATGGTGATCGGCGGCCCACCGTACTGGGTGTGCACGACCACGCCCGTAGCACCGGCGGCGGCGGCGTTCCTGACCTTCACGGAGAAGTCGCAGCCGCCTCTGGGGATCAGGGCGACCCTGCCGCTGAACGCGGCCGCCGGGAAGGGAGCGCAGCCCTGCTCGTTGTCGGCGTCGACGGTGCCCGAGTACCGGATCTCGCCCTCGATGGGCGGGCTCGGCGAGCCTTCCCCGATCACGGCGGCGACGCCGGTGAGCGCGGCCGGGACCGGCGTCGGCGCCGTCACGTCGAGCCGGTGGGCGATGACCCGCTCGTGGCTGACCGCGGCGACGGACATGTTCCACGGCGCCGTCTTCGCGACGGTGCTGGGGCCCGGTCCGCTGTTGCCGGCGGAGGCGGCGACGAAGATGCCGGCCGAGTACGCCTCAAGGAACGCCTGGTCGACCATGTCGTTCCAGGGGTCGTCGCGGCCCGAGATCGAGTAGTTGAGGACGTCCACACCGTCGGCGATCGCCTGGTCCACGGCGGCGATCGTCGCCGAGGAGAGGCAGCCGATGCTCATGCACACCTTGTAGGAGATGACGTTGGCCCGCGGTGCGACCCCGGAGACGGTGAGCTTGTGCGAGCTCGCGCCGACGGTCATGGTCGCCTCGTGCCGGTTGCCGGCGGCGGTCGAGGCGGTGTGGCTGCCGTGACCGTTGTCGTCCCGGGCGTCGGTGCCGACCATCGCCCAGGCGCCGATCAGCTTGTCGTTGCAGATCGCCTTGTGCTGGGGGTGGGTCGGGGCGCAGACGCCGACGTACCTGCCCTCGCCGAACGGGTTGGTGTGCCGGTAGCCGTCGCCGTCCACCGCCGCGAACGACGGATGGACGGGGTTGATGCCGGAGTCGAGGATCCCGACGACGACGCCCTCGCCGCGGGTCCCGACATTCTCCGCCGTCCTGCCCTCCCAGACGGCGGGCGACTGGATCAACGCGTTGCTGGTGTCGGTCGTGAGTTCCCGGGTCTCGTCGGGTACGACCGCGCTGACCCCCGGCAGACCGGAGAGTTGCGCCGCCTCGTCCGCGCTGACCGCGACCGCCAGGCCGTTGACCACGTTGCGGTACGTGTGGGCGACCCGCACGGAGCGGCCCAGCACGGCCTCGATCTCGTCCACGAGCGTGTCCTGCCGCTGCGCCAGTTCCCGGGCGTAGGAGGTGCTGGCGGCGGACCGGGTGTCGATCCTGCCGGCGCGCGCCCTGCTGCCCTGTGCGGCGGCCACCACCGACGGCTTGTCCATCTTCAACAGCCAGAGCCCGCTCCTGGGCTGCGGCAGGTCGGACGCCGGCCGGGGCGGCGCCTCGGGCGCCCGCTGGGCGGCCGGCAGCGCGCGGGAGGGCGTCGCGGCGGCGGGCACGGGGGCGGCGGCGAGCAGCATGGTGCCCACCGCCGCCGCCGCGACCAGCCGGGCCGGTGTCTGCCAACGGGAGGGGAACGTTCTTCGATGGAGAGGCTGTGCCACGGTGAGCTCCTAAGTCACTGAGCGGCGCGATCGGTGGGTTTCTCGCTGCCTTGCCAGAGCCGGGAAGCGCTCGGTGCGGCTGGGTGCGATCGGGTGAAACCTAGGTGATCACGAAGACCCGGGGCAATGGCACATGTCCATGCATGCGCGTCACAGAAGTGCGACCGGTCGTGAGATCGGTTCGGTCCGGACCGCGTCCAGGCCGGCCTTCGGAGGCGCGCCCCTGGCGGGTAGCGCCGTGCGGGTGAGGCTCGGCCCCGGTACATCTTCAGGGTGTCGACCGGGCCAGGCCTGTGGAACGTCCTCATCGTCGGGTCAGGTCGGCCAGCCAGCGTTCCAGGGCCGCCGGGGAGCGGAACAGCAGCACCGGCGGCCCGCCCGGGTCTGCCTGCCAGGCCCGCATCCGTCGCCGTGCCCGGCCGAACGCGGTGACGTGCCACACCAGGATCGAGTCCCGGGACAGCACGCTGCCCAACGACTCGCGGTTGCCGTTGCAGATCTCCTCCCCCGTCACCAGCCGGCGGGCGGTGCGGCGCAGCAGTCGCCAGAACGAGAGCCGGCGCGGATAGTCCAGGCCGACGACCAGGTCGGCGCGGGCCAGCACCACGTCCCGCCACCCGTGGTACGCCCCGTCGAGGATCCAGCGGTCGCGCCGGCAGACGGCCTCGATCCGGCTGCGCTGCTGTGCCACCGGTACCTCGACCCAGCCGGGCTCCCAGAGCAGGTCGTCGACCGGGTACCACGGCAGCCCGAGGCGCTCGGCCAGCCGCGCCGCGAGGGTGGACTTGCCGGCGCCGTACACCGCGTAGACCAGGATGCGGGACGGGGCGCTCATCGCGGCAGCGTACGACCACCCGGCACCGCGACGTGCCCGCGGTGCCGGCTCTGAGAGGATCGCTGGTGATGCGAAGAGGCGACAGGACCACCCGGCGGCTGCGGATCGCGGCGGCAGCGATCGTCACCTGTGCCGTCACGACGGCCCCGGGCGCGGCGACGGCGAACCCGTCGCCCACCCCGGTCCCCCCGACGCCGGTGTGCGAGGTGCGTGACGGCCGGCTGATCGAGATCTCCGGGATGGTCGCCACGGCTGACGGCTACGTGGTCGTCAACGACGGCGCGAACGACGAGGCCCGCCGCCGGATCTTCTTCCTCGACCGCGAGTGCGCCGTCGTGCGGGCGGTGCCCTACCCGTCGCGCCCGAGGGACACCGAGGATCTCGCCGTCGGCGGGGACGGCACGATCTGGGTGGCGGACGTCGGCGACAACGACCGCTCCCGGCAGACGATCGGGGTGTGGAAACTCCCGCCGGGAGCCGACCGACCGGTGCTGCACCGCATGGCGTACCCGGACCGCCCGCACGACGCCGAGGCCCTGCTCCTCACCGGCGACGGCCGGCCGGTGATCGTGACCAAGCACTCGGCCACCCTGTACGCCCCGAGCGCCGCCCCGCGCCCGGGCGCGACGACGCCACTGGTGAAGCTCGGGCAGGTCCGCCTGCCGGCGTCCACGACGAGCAACCCGTTCGGCGCGCTCGGCCGGGCGGTGGTCACCGGCGCCGCCACCGCCCCGGACGGCCGCCGGGTGGTGCTGCGCACCTACGCCGACGCGTACGAGTTCGACGTCGCCGACGGCGACCTGATCGCCGCCCTGACCGGCGGGACCCCACGGGTCACCGCCCTGCCCGACGAGCCGCAGGGTGAGTCGATCACCTACAGCCACGACGGACGGTCCCTGCTCACCGTGTCCGAGACCGCCGGCCAGCCGCCGGGATCGACACCCAGGATCCTGCGCTACTCCCCGCCGCCCGCCGCTTCCCCGGAGGCCACGCCCACCCCGAGCGCCCGGGCCGCCGGCGACGAGTCCGCCGGCTTCGGCGAGGTGTGGACCTACGTCGCGGCGGCCGGAGCACTCGGACTGGTTCTGATCGTCGTGGGGCTGGTCGCGGTGGCGCGGGCGCGGCGGGCCGGATCGCGCTAGCTGTCCCGGCCCGTGCCGCCGCGGTGCGACGGGGCCGCGGTGTGCAGTCCGATGACCAGGGCGGCCAGCAGGTCGACGCGCGCACCGATTCCGGCGACCGAGACCCACTCCTGCCGGGCGTGCGCGCCACCACCGGGCGGGGCCAGGCCGTCGATGGTGGGGCGGCCGAGCGCACCTGTGGTGTTGGTGTCGGCGGCGCCGTCCGCCGGACGGCCGGCGACGGTTTGCCCGAGCCCCTCGGCGATGCCCACGATCCGGTCGAGCAGGTGCGCTCCCGCCTCGTCCGGCCGCCAGGTGGGGCGGTGTGACAGCAGCCGGGTGCTGAGCCGGGCGCGCTCGCGGACCGGGCGCAGCGACCGCAGGCCGGTGAGGACGGCGTCCTCGTCCCCCGGGTCGGTGAAGCGCAGCCCGAGATCGCTGTGGGCCTCGCCGGCGACCACGTTGGTCCGTCCCCCGCCGGCGATGATGCCGGTGTTGAGCAGGACGGGCCGGCCCTCGACGAGGGCGCGGACCCGCACGAGCTGGTCGACGAGTTCGTCGATGGCGTTTGTCCCGGCGTCGGGGTCGAGTGCGGCGTGCGCCTCGACGCCGGCGACCTCGACGCGGACCCGGGTGCTGCCGCGCCGGCCGGTCTTGAGATCACCGCCGGGGTGCGGCGGTTCCAGGCCCAGCACCGCGCGGGCCCGGGCGGCCTCGGCCCGGACCAGCCCGGTGGCGGTGGGTGAGCCGATCTCCTCGTCGGCGACGACGAGGACCCTGACCTCCGGATGCGGCGCCTCCTGCCGCTCGACGCGCGCCGCCGCCGCGAGCAGTGCGACGATCCCGGCCTTGGTGTCGTACACGCCCGGACCACGGACGGTGTCGCCGTCGACGGTCCACGGCATGCCGGACAGGGTGCCGACCGGCCAGACGGTGTCGTAGTGGGTCAGCAGCAGCACCGGATCGCCCGGGACACCGCGCGCCGGAAGGGTCCACACCAGATGGTCGCCGCTGGGGTGCGACACCCGGGCGGTGTCGAAGCCGGCACGGGCGGCGTCGGCGTCGAGCACCTCGGCGAACGCGGCCAGCGCCCGCCGGTCACCGGTCGGCGACTCGTGCAGCGTGTAGCGGTGCAGCGCGTCGAGCAGGGCGCTGGGGTCTGACATCGAGGACGACACATACGGACACTATGATTGCCAATAGCCCTTGTCAATCAGTGGATACGCCGGCAACATGAGCGACATACGATCGCTATCCCCGCAAGGGAGTGAGCCTGATGACCGGTGACACGCACGGAATCGTGGTACGCGACCTCGGCGGGCTCGCCGAGCGGACGGCGGCATCGGCGCTCTACCGGTCCGTCTTCGGCTACGAGGGCCCCGAACACGCCGTCAGCCCCCGCCTCCTGGCCGCGCTGCACGAGAACGCCGGTACGGCGCTCGGCGCGTTCGACGCGGCCGGTGCCCTCGTCGGCTTCTGCTACGGCTTCACCGCCGTCGAGCACGGGGAGCTCTACCACTACTCGCAGGCCACCGTCGTGGACGCGCGGGCGCAGGGGCGCGGCGTCGGCCGCCAGCTCAAGCACGCCCAGGCCGACGCCGCACGCCGCACGGGCGCGCGCACCATGCGGTGGACCTTCGACCCGTACGCGCTGCGCAACGCCCACTTCAACCTCACCGTGCTGGGCGCCGCCGGGATCCGGTTCCTGCCCGACTTCTACGACGACGGCGGCAGCGACCGGGTCCTGGTCCGGTGGGACCTCGACCGTCCCGACAGCGGCGCCCGGGCGACCGCGTCCGGGCACCCGACGGTCGACGCGCCCGCCGACGCCCGCACCGCCGCGGGAGTGCCCGGCGACCGGGCGCGACTACGCCGGGAGCTGGCCGACCGGTTCGCCGCGGGCGGGCGGCTCGTCGGCGTCGCGTGGCGGGAGGACACCCCCGGCCGCGTCAGCTACCTGTTCGCGCAGGATCGGGCATGACCACGAAGAGATCGACGCCCTCGGAGCGCTTCGACCGCAACGTCCAGCGCAGGTCCGCGCAGGTGCTCAAGCAGCGGGTCCTGGAGCAGCAGCGCACCGAGTTCGCCAAGGCGCTGGCGTGGGCCGCCGAGCAGGACGCGATCGAGCGGGCCGCGGCGCTCATCGTGTCGGCCCGGCGGCGATACCTGCTCGGCTACGGCAAGTCGCTCAGCTTCGCGTCCCTGCTCGCCTCCGACCTCAGCGCCGGGCTGTCCGGCGTCCACCTCGTCGACGGCGCGGCGCTGCGGGCCCTCGACGTGCTCAGCGACATCCGCCAGGGCGACCTGCTCGTGGCCGTCTCCCTGGCGCGCTACCGGCGCGAGACCGTCGACGTCGCCTCCGCCTACGTCCGCCACGGCGGTCAGCTGGTCCTCGTCACCGACGCCGAGGACGCGCCGCTGGCCGAGAGCGCCGCCGCCCGCATCGTCATCGGCGTCGACAGCGCCTCGTACGCCAACTCCCCCACCTCGGTGGTGCTCGCGCTGCACCTGCTCGCCACCCTGACCATCGCCAGCGCGAAGGGCGCCGGTCGCCGCCTACGTGAACGCGACGCCCTCGCCGCCGAACTCGACCTCTACCCGGAGGAGCCATGACCGGTCCGAAGCCAGGCGCAGGAGCCGCCCACGAGCCGGCCCAGGTCCGGCGGCACGGCGACGCCGGGCGCGACGAGGTGACGTCGTGACCCGGATCGAGACGGTCGAGCTGCGCCGGGTCCGGCTGCCGCTCGTGCACCGGTTTGAGACCAGCTCCCACGCCAAGCGCGAACTGGAGCACATCCTGGTCACCCTCACCGACACCGACGGCGCCGTGGGATGGGGCGAGATCGCGTCGCCGAGCGGCCCGTTCTACTCCGCCGAGACCGTCGAGAGCTGCTGGGCCGTCGCCCGTGACCACCTCGCGCCGCTGGTCCTGCGTACCGGCTGGGAGCATCCGGCGGAGCTGGCCACGGCGCTCGGCAAGGTCCGGGGCAACCACTTCGCCCGCGCCGGTTTCGACGTCGCCGCCTGGGCACTGTGGTCGACCGTCGAGGGGGTCCCCCTCGCGCACGCGCTCGGCGGATCGCGCGGCACCGTCGAGGCGGGCGTGTCCCTGGGGATCGAGCCCACCGTCGACGACCTCCTCGCGCAGGTGCGGCTGCGTGTCGAAGAGGGCTACCGCAGGATCAAACTCAAGATCGCACCCGGTTGGGACGTCGAGCCGGTACGTGCCGTCCGCGCGGCGCATCCGGGCGTGCCACTGCACGTCGACGCCAACGGCGCCTACGAGGACGTCCCGGAGCACCGTGCCGTCCTGGCGGAGCTCGACGGCCTGGGCCTGCTGATGATCGAGCAGCCGTTCGCACCGCGGGCGCTCGTCGCGCACGCCGCGTTGCAGGAACGGATCGGCACTCCCGTCTGTCTCGACGAGTCCGTCGAGGAGGTGGACGACCTCGTCACCGCGCTGCGCCTGGGCGCCGTACGGGTCCTCAACGTCAAGGTGTCGCGGATGGGTGGCCTGACCCACGCCGTCCGGGCACACGACCTCGCCCGCGAGCACGGTGTCCCGGTCTGGTGCGGCGGCATGCACGAGTTCGGGATCGGACGCGCCGCCAACGTCGCGCTGAGCGCCCTCGACGGCTTCACGCTGCCCTCGGACGTCTCCGGCTCCGACAAGTACTACGCCCGCGACGTCACCACCCGCCCGATCGTGAGCACCGGCGGGCTCGTCGAGGTGCCCGCCGTGCCCGGGCTCGGGTGGGACGCCGACCCGACGTACATCGGGGAGAGGACCACCGACCGGCTCGTGCTGCGCGCGGACGGTACGGCGTGACGGCACCGTCGCAGGTGGACACCGGCGGGCCGGCAACGACGCCCTCGGGACGCTGCCGGAGTCGCTCGTCCGGGTAGCCTGACCGACACCATGGACGGTCACCGATTCGCCGTGTCCCGGCTCCTGCCGCCGCCCGGGCTGCCCCGGGCGATCGCGTACCAGTCCGCCATGGTCGCCGTCGGCAGTGGCACCTTCCTCACCGGCAGCATCGTCTTCTTCACCGAGGTCCTCGGGCTCAGCCCGGTGCAGATCGGGGTCGGGTTCTCGATCGCGGGGCTCGCCGGGGTGGTCACCTCGCTGCCGCTGGGCGCGCTCGCCGACCGGATCGGTGGGCAGCGGTCCTGGGCGCTCGGCGCGCTCGGTTCGGCGCTGACGTTCGCCGCCTACCCACTCGTGACGTCGTTCGCGGGCTTCGTGGTGCTGATGGTGGTGGCCGCCGTCACCGACTCGTTCGCCAACGCCGGCCGCACCATCTACACCGCCGACGCCATGCCGGCCGAGGACCGGGTGCGGACGATGGCGTACGCGCGCTCGTACCTCAACGCGGGGTTCACCGTCGGGACCGGGCTCGGCGCCCTGGCGCTGGCGTTCGACTCCACCGCCGCGCTCGTCGCCATGGTGCTGTTCAACGCGGCGTTGTCCCTGCTCAACGCCGGCCTCGTGACCCGGCTACCGGCCGCGCCGGTGGTGCGCCACGATCGGGCGGCCACCACCTCGCGGTGGGCGGTCCTGAGGGACCTCCCCTACGCCATGGCCGCCGTGCTCCTCGCCGTCATGATGTTCCACTCGGTGATCCTCGTCGAGATCCTGCCGCTCTGGGCGATCACCCACACGGACGCCCCCAAGCCACTGCTCGGGGCGATGCTGGCCCTCAACACCGTCCTGGTGATCACGTTGCAGGTGCCGGCGGCGCGCGGCGCGGACTCGCTTCCCGGTGCGGCCCGCCTGATCCGCCGGGGCGCCCTGGTAACGGCGGTCGCCTGCCCGTTGGCCGCACTCGCGGGCCGCACCGGCGGCTGGTGGACCGTCGTCGTGCTCGTCGGCGTCGTGGTGCTGGTGACCACCACCGAGTTGTGGTTCTCGGCGGCGCTCTGGTTCTTCCAGACCAACGTGCCGCCCGCCGCGTCGCGCGGGGTGTACCTCGGCACGGCACAGACGATCAGCTCGGCGGCGGACGTCTTCGCGCCGGTCGGCCTGACCCTCCTCGCGGTCCAGACCGGCGGCTGGGGCTGGTGGGTCGTCGCGGCGATCTTCGTGGGCTGTGCGATCGCCGCCGGCCCGGCCGTCGGCTGGGTCGCCCGGACGCCCCGGATCGACGGGCGCACCGCCGCACAACGGGCGACGGACGGACCGGCTTCCGAGACGGTCGCACGGCCCACCTCGGCCTGACGGCGGAAGATCGACCGATTCCTTGACACCGCATCGACGTGGCTGAAATCCTTCCCGGCGAAGGGGGTCCGATGACCGGAGACGACGACGACACCCGGACGTATGCGGTGGTCGTGAACGACGAGGAACAGTTCTCGATCTGGTGGGACGACCGTGAGCTGCCCGCCGGCTGGCGGCGCGAGGGCACCACCGGGACACGCGGCGAGTGCCTCGCCCGGATCGACGAGGTGTGGACCGACATGCGGCCGCTGTCGCTGCGGCACTGGATGGACGAGCACGCCGCCACCGGCTGACGCCGCCGCACCGGACGAGGGCGCATGAACGACAGTCTCCAGCGGTATCCGGCCCTCGCCGTGCAACGCGGCATGGTGCTGCGGACCCTCCGGCAGCCCGCCGGCGGGGTGGACGTCCAGCAGGTCACGATCAGATGGGACGGTCCGCCGGACCGGCACGCGTTCACCGCTACCTGGCAGGCCGCCACCCGGCGGCACGCGGTGCTGCGGACGGCCTTCCAGGTCGACGGCGAGCACGGCGTGGTCCAGGTCGTCCAGCCCACCGTGGCGCCGGACCTACGGTGGCGGGAGACGACGCTCGACGACTTCCTCCGCACCGACCGGTACGAACCCTTCGACCTCGGCCGGGCGCCCCTGCTCCGGGTCACCACGCTGAGCGACCAGCACGTCGTCCTCACCTTCCACCACGCGATCCTCGACGGCCGCTCCACCCGGATGCTGCTCGACGAGGTCCTCGCCGAGTACGCCGCGCGCCGCGCCGGCCAGGTGCCGGGCCCGCCGCGCCGGCCGCCGTTCGCGGACTTCGTGCACTGGTGGGGCACGCGCGAGGTGACCTCCGGCGACACCTTCTGGAAGGGGCACCTCTCCGGTGCACCGACGCCCCGGGCACTCCCGGGTCAGCTCGACGTGGACCCCGGCGCGCGCGGCGTGCCGGCCTCGCACGAGATCGCCCTGCCCCGGCCGGAATCCGACCGGCTCCGCGCCGCCGCCACCGCTGCCGGCGTCGGTGTCAGCGCCGTCGTCCACGCGGCCTGGGCGCTGCTGCGCGGCGGCTACGGCGGGGTCGACGACGTCACCTTCGCGGTCACCAGGTCCTGCCGGTACGACAGCGTCCCGGACGCCGACCGGATCCTCGGGCTGCTGCTCAACACGGTCCCGCTGCGGATCCGGCTGGATCCCCGGTGGACGGTGCGGCGGTTCCTCGCCGACGTGGGTGACCGGATCCGCCAGGTCCGCGAACACCAGCTCACGCCGCTGCACACCATCCTCGACCAGGCGGGCCTGGCCCCCGACACCCCGCTGCTGGACAGCCTGGTGGTGTTCGAGCGGCAACGGCTGGCCACCGCCCTGGCCGACGGCGGCCCGGAGGCGGCCCGGCGGTCGGCGCGCGTGCACCGCATGCCCGGATACCCGCTGACGGTGCACGCCTTCGACGAGCCGGAACTGCGCCTGGGTGTGGTGTGGGACGCCACCCGGCTGCTGACCGCCTCGGCGCGCCGGATCCTCGCGCAGTTGCACCGCACCGTGCGCGAGTTGGCGGAACGGCCGGAGGCGCTCCTGTCCGAGCTGGATCTCGGCGCCACCGGGGAGGCGTCGCTGCGCGCCGCCTGGAACGCCACCCGCCGACCGTACCCACGCGACCTGTCCGTCCCCGAGGTCTTCGCGGCCCGCGTGGCCGACGACCCGACCGCCGCCGCGCTCGTGGTCGGTGACCGCACGGTCGACTACGCGGAACTGGACCGGGCGACCGACCGGCTGGCCTGGACGCTACGCCGGCACGGGGTCACCGGGGAGACTCCCGTCGCCGTGCTGCTCCCCCGGGGCGAGGCGCTGATCCGGGCCCTGCTGGGCGTGCTGAAGGCCGGCGGGGCCTACCTCCCGGTGGATCCGGCCGCCCCGCCCGCCCGGATCGCGGGCCTCCTCGCCGCAAGCGGCACCCGCCTGCTCCTGACCACCCCGGCGACCGCCGCCGGCCTGCCCGACCTGGGCCCCGTCCGGATGCTGGACGTCGACGCGCCGTCCGGGGAGCCGACGCCGACCGGCCCGCCGCCGGGGCGGATCCACCCGTTGCAACTCGCCGGCGTCCTCCACACCTCCGGCTCGACCGGGGCACCCAAGAGGGTCGGGATCACCCACCGGGGCGTGGTACGGCTCGTGGCGGGCCCGGACTTCGCCACCCTCGGCCCCGGCGAACGGGTGCTCCAGTTCGCCCCGACCGCGTTCGACGCGTCCACCTGGGAGATCTGGGGTGCGCTGCTGACCGGCGCCACGGCGGTGGTCGCGCCGCCGGATCCGGTGGACCTGACCGGGCTGGCCGCGCTGATCCGTACCGGCGGGGTCACCGTCGCCTTCCTCACCGCCGGGCTCTTCCGGCAGCTCGTCGAAGAGGACGTCACGGCGCTGGCGGGCGTCCGGCAACTGCTCACCGGCGGGGACGTGGCCGAGCCGGGCGCGGTCCGCGCCGTACTCGCCGCGCGCGGTGGGCTTCCGCTGGTCAACGCGTACGGGCCGACCGAGAACACGACGTTGACCAGCTGCCACCTGATGAGCGGCCCCGGCCCGGTGGGTGACCGGGTGCCGATCGGCCGTCCCGTGCCGCAGACCACCGTCCACGTGCTGGACGACAGCGGCCGGCCCGTGCCCGTCGGGGTCGCGGGCGAGCTGTACACGGGTGGCGACGGGCTGGCCCGCGGCTACCTCGGTGACCCGGCGGCAACCGCGTGGGCGTTCGTGCCGGATCCACGGGTGCCCGGCGAGCGCCTCTACCGCACCGGTGACGTCGTCCGCTGGCGCGCGGACGGGGTACTGGAGTTCCTCGGCCGCCGCGACGAGCAGGTGAAGATCCGGGGGTTCCGGGTCGAGCCGGGCGAGGTGGAGGCGGTGCTCAGGGCACACCCGCAGGTCTCCTCGGCGGCGGTCTGTGCCCGGGGCGACGGGCCGGACCGCCACCTGGTCGGCTACGTCACGCCGGCCGGCGCGCAGGTCCCGACCCCGGCGGGCCTGCGTGAGCACGTCGCCGCCCGGCTGCCGGCCCACCTGGTGCCGGCCGGGTTCGCCGTCCTCGACCGGTTGCCGCTGACCGCGTACGGCAAGGTGGACCGTTCGGCGTTGCCGGCGCCCGACCTCGCCGAGGAGGATCCGGACGTCGCCGGGCCCGCCTCGCCGACCGAGCACCGGCTGGCCGGGCTCTGGTCCCGGCTGCTGCCGGGCGCGCGCCGGCCGGCGGGCATCGGGCGCGGGAGCAGCTTCTTCGCCCTCGGCGGCAACTCGCTCACGGTCACCCGGCTGATGTTCCGGATCCGCGAGGCGTTCGGCGTGGAGCTGGGCGTGGGCCCGTTCTACCGGGCACCGACCCTCGCCGCGACGGCGGCGGCGATCGACGCGGCGACCGCAGCGGCGCCGGACGGCCGGGTGGAGAGCGGGCCGGCGCTGCGCCGCCGCGACCGGGTCCCGCACCAGACCGGGCGGGACCGGCCCGCGCACCTGGCCCGGCTGACCGACGGGTGGGCGCTGTGGCGGACCGTCTGCCTGCGGGGCGCGGGGCTCCCCGTCGACCTGCTGGCCCCGCTCGGCGACGCGGAGCTCACCGCCGCCGCCGACCGGGTGGTGGCGGCGCGGGCCGGCGGCGACCCGGCCGGCATCGCCGGCGCCGAGGCGGCGTACGCGGCGGCGTTCCCGGACGCGGTCGGCCGGCTCACGGTCGCGCTGCACGCGGTGGCGGCCCACCCCCGGTTCCGCGAGGCGGTGGCCTGGCAGAACCCGCACGCGCTGCGCACCGGTGTCGACGCGCTGCTGCGCCGGGGCCCCGGCAGCCCGACCCGCAACACCAAGCACCGCCAGCACGAGGCGCTGGTCACCAGCTACCTCCAGCGCTACTGCGCGAAGAACGACACGATCGGGTTCTTCGGGCCGGTCGGCTGGGCACGGATCGAGCCGGGCGCCGCCGTACGGGTCGACCCCGCGGACCCACCGGCGCTCCTCGCCGAGCGGACGGTCTACCTGGAGGGGTGGGCGGTCGCGGCGGTGCTGGCCCCGTACGCGGTCCGGTTGCGTCCCTGGCTCGTACCCCGGCTCATGCCCTTCCTGGATCTGGTCGGGACGACGCTGCGGGTGACGCTCGCCCCGCCGGTGACGCTGACCGACGCCGAGGCGGCGGTGCTGCACGCCTGCGACGGGGTCCGCGACGCGAACGAGGTCGCCGAGGCCGTGCTGGCCGCTCCGGGGTCGCGACCGCGGTCGACGCGGGAGGTGCACGAGGTGCTGGAGACGTTGGCCGCGGCCCACCGGATCGCCTGGCAGCCGGAGGTGGCGCCGCACGACACCCGGCCGGAACGGTCCGTGCGGGCCCGGCTGGCCCGCGTCACCGACGAGGCCGTGCGCGGGCCGGCGCTCGCCGCCCTGGACGAGCTCTGCGCCGCCCGGGACGCGCTCGCCGCGGCGGCCGGCGACCCGGACCGGCTGACCGCTGCGATGGCCGGGCTGGAGGCCACGTTCACCCGGCTGGCCGGCGTCCCGCCCACCCGGCGGGCCGGCACGATGTACGCGGGACGCACCCCCGTCTACGAGGAGTGCCTGCGGGCCGGCACGGTCGGCATCGGCGAGGCGAGCCTGGACGGCATCCGCGACGCGCTCGGCCTGGTGCTGGAGAGCGCGCGCTGGTTCACCGCCGCCGGCGCGACGCTCTACGAACGCCTCTGCGCACAGATCCACCGGCGCCGGGCCGACGAGCTGGGCACGGACGCCGTCCCGCTGGCCGACTTCTGGCTGCTGGCCGGCGAGGCGCTGTTCCACCCGCCGGAACGGCTGACGACGCTGCTGACCGCCGCGCTGCACCGGCGCTGGGCCGAGGTGCTGGCGCTGCCGGCCGACCGGCGGCGGATCCGGCTCGCGGCGGCGGACCTGGCTCCGGCGGTGTCCGCCGCCTTCCCGCCGGGGCGGCCCGGCTGGCCGACCGCGCGGCAGCACAGCCCCGACCTGATGCGGGCCGGCGACGAGTGGGTCCTGGGTGAGCTGCACCCGGGCGTCAACACCCTGCGGTACGCCACCTGGGTGGCCTACCACCCGGAGGTGGACGCGCTGCGCGCCGCGCTGACCCGCGACGTGGGCACCGGGGCGGTTTATCCCGCCGAGACCGGCCAGGAGGGTGGCGTGCCGACCAGGCAGAGCAACGGGCTCACCGGCCCCGACGACATCCGGCTGGTGTTCGCGCACGACTCGTTCGGGCACGACCCGCGCCGGAGCCTGCCCGTCGGCGGGTGCGACGTGGTCGGTTCGGCCGGCGGGCTGCGCGTACGGTCGCGTGACGGGCGGTTCGACGTCGCCCTGATGCACGTCCTCGGCGACGTGGTCGGTGCCGGGCTGTCGCAGCTCTTCCGGATCCTCCCCCCGGCGGCGCACCAACCCAGGATCACCATCGACTCCCTCGTGGTCAGCCGCGAGGCGTGGACGTTCACCGCCGCCGACCTCGCCTTCGCCGACACCCGGGACGAGGCGCTCCGGTTCCGGCAGGCGCGGGCCTGGGCCGCCGCCCACGCCCTGCCGCGCCACGTGTTCCTGCGCTGCGCGGGTGAGCGGAAACCGGTCCACGCCGACCTGACCAGCCTCGCCTCGGTAGATCTGGTGTCCCGGTCGGTCCGCCGGGCCCGCCGGCACGCCGGCGACGACGCGAAGGTGGGCGTGGTGGAGATGCTGCCGGCGCCGGACCAGCTCTGGCTCACCGGGCCGGACGGCCGGTACACCGCCGAGCTGCGGGTCGTCGCGGTCGACGGACAGGTGGGCTGAGATGGCCGTCTTCGAGTTCCCGGCCTCGGCCGCGCAACGGCGGATGTGGCTGCTCGACCAACTGGATCCGGGCCAGCCGACCTACCACGTCGGGTTCGCGGTGTGGCTGGACGGGCCGCTGGACGCGGCGGCGCTCGACGGGGCCTGGGCGGCGGCGGTCGAGCGGCACGAGATCCTGCGCACCACGTTCCGGGCCAACGGCGGGCGACCGATCCAGGTGGTCGACGACAGCGCCCGCGCGACCGGCCTGGAGGTCGTGCCCCTGGACCAGTTGCCCGAGGCGGAGCGGGAGGCGGCGGCCCACGCCGCGCTGCGGGAGCACGCCCGCACTCCGTTGCCGCTCGACCGGGGCCCGCTGACCAGGCTCCGGCTGCTGCGTCTCGCCCCGCAGCGGCACGTCCTGGCGCTGGTGGCACACCACGCGATCGTCGACGGCTGGTCGTTCCGGCTGCTCCTCGACGAGATCTCCGCCGACTACGAGGCGCTGTGCGCCGGCCGGCCGCCCGTCTCCGTCGAGCCGACCCTGCAGTACGCGGACTTCGCCCTCTGGGAGCGGGAGCACGCCGACGCGGGCGGCCATGCCGAGGCGGAACGCTTCTGGTCCGCCGAGCTGGCCGGTGCCCCGCCGGAGGTGCCGCTCCCGGTCGACCGCCCGTACCCCGACCGGCTGTCGCCGGCCGCCGCCGAGGTGGAGGTGCCCGTCGACGGGGAGCTGGCCGGGGCGCTGCGCCGCCTGGCCGCCTCGCGGGGCAGCACCCTCTTCGCCGTGCTGCTGACCGCGTACGCCGCCCTGCTGTCCCGGCTGAGCGGCGCGGACGAGGTGCTCGTCGGCGTGCCCGTGGCCGGGCGTACCCGGATCGAGACCGAGCCGATGCTCGGCCTCTTCGCCAACACCGTCGCGATCCGGGCGGCGCTGCACGGTGACCCGACGCTCGGGGAGCTCCTCGACCGGCTGCACGCCGCCACCGCACGGGCCCAGGCCCACCAGGACCTGCCGTTCACGCGGGTGGTCGAGCTGTGCCGGCCGGAGCGGCACCCGTCCCGGGCGCCACTGGTGCAGGTGATGTGCACGGTCGACGAGGCGTCGGCGCCGCTGGACCGGGGGGCGCTGCGCTGGCGGCCGGAGCTGGTGCCCACCGGCACCGGCAAGTTCGAGTTGGAGCTGGCCGCCCTCGCCGGCCCGGACGAGCTGAGCGTGCGCCTGCGGTACCTCACCGACCTCTTCACCCCGGAGGGCGCGGGCCGGTTCGCCGACGCCCTGGCCGCGATCCTGACCGCGCTGGCGACCCGGGCGCAGACCCGCGTCAGCGACGTGGGTCTGCTCTCCCCGGCGACGGCGGACCTCGTCACCCGGGTGTGGCCGGCCGCCCGCCCCGGGTCGCTCCCGCCGTCGGGGAGCACCGCGGCGGCGCTCGTGACCGGCATCGACGCCGGCGACCGGGTGGTGATCCGGGGCGACGACGTCACCCTGACCGGCGCCGCGCTGCACCGGCTCGCCGGCCGGATCGCCACCGGGCTGCGCGGGCTCGGCGTACGGGCCCAGGAGACCGTCGGCATCGTCCTGCCCCGGGGGGCGCGACCGCTGCCCGCGCTGCTCGGCGTCTGGTGGATCGGGGCGGCGTACCTGCCGCTCGATCCGACCCATCCGCCGGGGCGGCTGCGCGGGATGCTCGCCGACGCCGGGGTGCGGGTGGTCGTCACCGACCGCACCGCCGTCCCCGCGGCGCTGCTGGCCGAGCTGACGGCGTCGGTGACCCTGCTCGACCTGGCCGGTGCGGAGCCGGACCCGGCCGGCACGGGGACGGAGACGGAACCGGCGCCGCCGTGTGCGGTGCCGGCGACGGCGGCGGCGTACGTGCTGTTCACCTCGGGGTCCACCGGCCGGCCGAAGGCGGTCACCGTCACCCAGGGCGCGGTGGCGCACCTGCTGCACGCGTTCCGCGAACTGATCCCGTTGGGGCCGGCCGACCGGGTCCTCTCGGTGAGTCCGTTCGCGTTCGACATCGCCCTGCTCGACCTGCTCCTGCCACTGCTGTGCGGGGCACCGGTCGTGGTCGCCGGCGACGACGACGTGATCGACGGGAACCGGCTGCGGCGGCTGCTCGCCACGGCCGGGACGACGATGCTCCAGGCGACGCCGACGACCTGGCGGATGCTGGTGGCGGCCGGCGGGGTGCCGGCGGGGGTGCGGCTGCGCCTCAGCGGCGGGGAGGCGCTGCCCCGGTCCCTCGCCGACGCCCTGTCCGATCCCGGCACGCGCCTGTGGAACCTCTACGGCCCGACCGAGACGACCGTCTACTCGACCGGTGCCGAGGTCGAGCCGGGATCGGCGCCGCCCGACCTCGGCCCGGCCGTCACCGGCAGCCGGGTCTACGTGCTGGACCGGTGGCTGCGGCCGGTGCCGCCGGGCGTGGTCGGCGAGATCTGCATCGGCGGCGCGGGGGTCGGCCGGGGCTACGCCGGCGCGCCCGGCTGGACCGCCGAGCGGTTCGTGCCCGACCCGTTCACCCCCGGCGGCCGGCTGTACCGCAGCGGGGACCTGGGCCGGTGGTTGCCGACCGGCCGGATCGAACCGCTGGGGCGGGCCGACCGGCAGGTGAAGGTGCGGGGCTTCCGGGTCGAGACGGCGGAGGTCGAGGCGGTGCTGCGCGGCCACCCGCAGGTGCGCGACGCGGTCGTGACGACCGCCTCCGACGTGGACCACGACGGCGTACGGCTGGTCGGGTACGTCGTCACCGACCCGGCCGGGACCGACCCGCCGGCGGGGCTGCCCGGGTACGCGCGCCGGTTCCTGCCCGCGCACATGGTGCCGGCGGTCTTCGTGGCGCTGCCCGAGGTGCCCCGGACCTCCCGCGGCAAGCTGGACCTGCGCGCCCTGCCGCCACCCGGGCGGGGTCGCGGCCCGGACGAGCCGGTCGCCCCGCGTACGCCGCTGGAGCGGGAACTGGTGGCGTTGGTGGCCGACCTGCTGGGCCTGCCCGGCCCGGTCGGGGTCGCCGACAACTTCTTCGTCCTCGGCGGGCACTCGGTGAAGGCCACCCAGCTCATGGCCCGGGTCTGGACGACGTACGGGGTCGATCTTCCGGTCCGGACGCTCTTCGACGATCCGACCATGGCCGGGCTGGCGACGGCGATCACCGCCGCCGGGGCCGGGGCACGTGCGGGGGCCGACGCGAAACCCGCCGATGCCGCACCGGCGGGGGCCGGAAGGGCGGACGCGGCCCGCCCCGACGGCGCGGGATACCTCGACGCGTTGACCGACGACGACGTCGACGACCTCCTCGCCGGCATGGACCGGGCGGGACCGTCGAGGTGGGACGGGTGAGCGGTCCGCCGGAGCCGCCGGCCTGGCTGGCGGCGTGGCTCGCCGCGCTCGCCGAGGGCCACGACCCGGCCACGTCGACGGCCTGGCGACGGCGGGTGGGCGGCGAGTTGGACCGGCTCGCCGGCCGGGTGCCGTTCCGGGTGGCGTACGAGTGGCACGCCCACCTGCTCGCGCCGGCGCCCGGCGGTGACGTCGGCCGGCCGGTGGACGACCTGCTCCGCCGGGCGCTGGCCGGTGACCGGGTCGGCGCGTACGAGTGGCGCGACGCGCTCCGGCCCGTGCTGCGCGAGCTGTACCGGGCCGCCTACCCGTACGCCGACGCCCGGGCGGTCGCGTACGCCAACGCCCACGCCTACGCGACCGCCAACGACTACGGCCCCGACGAGGTGGTCGGGTTCGCCGAGCACTACGCCGACCTCAGCACCGGCGCCAACGCGGAGGCGTTCGCCGACGCCAACGCCATCGCGAACGCCGACGCGCTGGCGGACGCCCTGGCGCGGGCCGACGGGCCGGCGTACGTCGGGACGTATCCGGCCGCCCTGGTGCGCGCGTACGCCCTGGCGGAGGCGCACCGGGCCGGCGTCGCCGGTGCGCCGCACGCCCTCCGCACCGCCTACGGGCGGCTCGCCGACGCGCTGGCCGAAAGTCTGAGCCGGGTGTCGGACTGAGGTCCACGGACCCGTACGTCGGGCCCTGGTTTCGCCCTGCCGAGTCATCTACTGTGTATCCACTTCGGCCGATGTCAGGTAGGGCGACGGGCCGCGGGGACCTGAGGGGGAACGCCTTGCCGGAAGATCACCCGATCCGTGTTTCGGCCCGCGATCGAGTCCCACCGGCACGGACACCCGCCGAGGTCGAACGCCTGCCGGACCGCTCCGGCCTCCTGCCGCTCTCCTTCGCCCAGCGGCGGTTGTGGTTCCTGGAACGGCTCGGCAGGGTCGGTCACGCCTACCACATGCCGCTCGCCCTCCAGCTCGACGGCCGGCTCGACCGCGACGCGCTGCGGGCGGCCCTGGACGCCCTGGTGGACCGGCACGAGGTCCTGCGTACCCGCATCGTCGCCGACGGCGCGGAGGCGGCCCAACGCATCGACCCGCCCGGGGGCGGGTTCGCCCTCCGGTGCGAGGACCTGACCGGGCACGCCGATCCCGCCGCCGCCCTTGCCGGGCTTCAGGAGGAGGAGAGCACCGCCCCGTTCGACCTGGCGGCCGGTCCGCTGTTCCGCGGTCGTCTGGTCACTCTCGCTCCCGACCGGCACGTCCTGCTGCTGACGATGCACCACATCGTCTCCGACGGCTGGTCGCTGGGAATCCTGACCCGCGAACTCGGGGTGTTGTACACCGCGCACCACCACGGCCAACCCGACCCACTACCACCACTACCCGTCCAATACGCCGACTACGCCGCCTGGCAACGCCACTGGCTCACCGACGGCACCCTCACCCGCCAGGAAACCCACTGGCGACAGATCCTCGCCAACGCACCCACCCTCCTCGAACTACCCACCGACCGACCCCGACCCACCGAACAAGACCACCACGGCAACCACCTCCCCATCACCCTCGACACCACCCTCACCAACGCCCTCAAAACCCTCACCACCCGCCACGGCAGCACCCTCTACATGACCCTCCTCACCGCCTGGGCCATCGTCCTGTCCCGCCTCACCGGACACCACGACCTCATCATCGGCACCCCCACCGCCAACCGCCGCCGCGCCGAACTCGAAAACCTCATCGGCTTCTTCGTCAACACCCTCGCCCTGCGCATCGACCTCACCGGCCAACCCACCACCACCCAACTCCTACACCGCATCCGCGACCTCACCCTCACCACCCTCGACCACCAGGACCTCCCCTTCGAACACGTCGTCGAACACGCCAACCCCACCCGCAACCTCGCCCACACCCCCCTCTTCCAAGTCATGTTCGCCTGGCAGAACAACGAGGACGTGGACCTGGACCTGCCGGGTGTCGAGGTGACCGCCCTGCGTACCCCGTGGACCAGCGCGAAGTTCGACCTCACCCTCTCCCTGGCGGAGCACGACGGACGCATCACGGGCAGCCTCGAATACGCCACGGCACTCTTCGACACCGCCACCGCCGAACGGCACATCCGCTACCTGCGCCACGTCCTCACCCAACTGGTCGAGCACCCCGACCAGCCGATCGACAGGATCACCCTGCTCGATCCGGTGGAGCGCCGCGAACTCCTCGCCGGCTGGAACGACGCGACCGCGTACCCGGTCGAGCGGACGATCCCCGCGCTGTTCGCCCAGCAGGTCGCGGCGACGCCGGACGCGGTGGCGGTGACGTTCGAGGGCACCTCGCTCACGTACCGCGACCTCGACACACGCGCCAACCAACTCGCCCACCACCTACGCGACCACGGCGTACGCCCCGACACCCTCGTCGCGGTCTGCCTGGAACACTCGCCCGAGCTGGTCGTCGCCCTGCTGGCCGTCCTCAAGGCCGGCGGCGCGTACGTTCCACTCGACCCCACCCACCCCGCCGAGCGCCTCACCGACCTGCTCCGCGACACCACACCGGTTGCCGTCCTCGTCCACGCCGCCACCCGCACCACCCTCGACGGCCTCACCACCGCACCCGTCGCCGACCTCGACAACCCACAATGGGCACACCGACCCACCACCAGCCCCGACCCCGGCACCCGACCCGACCACCTCGCCTACGTCATCCACACCTCCGGCTCCACCGGCCGGCCCAAGGGCGTCATGGTCGAGCACGCCAACGTGGTCCGGCTCTTCTCCGCCACGGCGGACTGGTTCGGCTTCGGCCCGGCCAACGTGTGGAGCCTCTTCCACTCCTTCGCGTTCGACTTCTCCGTCTGGGAGATCTGGGGAGCGCTGCTGCACGGCGGCCGGCTGGTGATCGTCCCCCGGCTGACCAGCCGCTCCCCCACCGATTTCCACCGGCTCCTCTGCGACGAGGGCGTGACCGTCCTCAACCAGACGCCCAGCGCGTTCCGCAGCCTCATCGCCGCGCAGGCCGACAGCGAGCGCCGGCACCGGCTGCGTACGGTGATCTTCGGGGGCGAGGCGCTGGACCCGACGATGCTGCGGCCGTGGTACGCGGACCCGCGCAACGGGCGCACCCAGCTGGTCAACATGTACGGCATCACCGAGACGACCGTGCACGTGACCCACCGGCCGTTGACCCCGGCCGACGCCGAACGGCCGGGAGTGAGCCCGATCGGGCGGCCCATCGGGGACCTGCGGCTCTACGTGCTCGACGGGCGGGGAGAACCGGTGCCCCCCGGCGTCGTCGGTGAGCTCTACGTCGGCGGCGCGGGGGTCGCCCGCGGCTACCTCAACCGTCCCGCGCTGACCGCCGAACGCTTCCTGCCCAGCCCGTTCGTCGCCGGGGACCGGCTCTACGCCACCGGTGACCTCGTCCGCCACCGCGCCGACGGCGGCCTCGACTACCTGGGCCGCAACGACGCCCAGGTGCAGATCCGTGGCTACCGCGTCGAGCTGGGCGAGGTCGAGGCCCAGCTGGCGGCCTGTCCCGGCGTACGCGACGCGGTGGTGTCGGTCACGACGGACGCCACTGGTGAGCCGCGCCTGGTCGGCCACTACACCGCGTCGGTGCGCCGGCTGACCGCCGAGGCGCTGCGGACCCGGCTGGCCGGTGTCCTGCCGGAGCACATGGTCCCGGCCGCCTACGTGCGGGTCGCCGAGTGGCCGCTCACGCCCAACGGCAAGCTCGACCGGGGGGCGCTGCCCGCACCCGACGGGACGGCCTTCGCCACCCGGCAGTACACCGAGCCTGTCGGCCCGACCGAGACCGCCCTCGCCGCCATCTGGGCCGAGGTGCTCGGCGTCGAGCGGGTCGGGCGGCACGACAACTTCTTCGCGCTGGGCGGGCACTCGCTGCTCGCCCTGCGGGTGCTGGAGCGGATGCGCCGCCACGGCCTGACCGCCGACGTACGCGCGCTCTTCGCATCGCCGGTCCTGGCCGACCTGGCCGACGCGGTGGCCGCCGGCGCGGACCGGGACGACGTGGCCTCGGAGTCGATCCCGGCCGGCTGCGACCGGATCACTCCGGACCTGCTGCCGCTGGTGGAGCTGAGCCAGCCGGAGATCGACGCGGTCGTCGCGACAGTGTCCGGCGGTGCGCCGAACGTGCAGGACGTCTACCCCCTGGCCCCGGTGCAGGAGGGGATGCTCTTCCACCACCTGATGGCCCGCGACCGTGACCCCTACCTGGTCACCACCGTCCTCCGGTTCGCCGACCGGCACCGGTTGGACCGCTACCGCGCCGCGCTGGAGGCGGTGGTCGCCCGGCACGACGTGCTGCGCACCGGGATCGTGTGGCACGGGATCAACGAGCCGGTGCAGGTGGTGTGGCGCCGGGCGCCTCTGCCGGTGGAGGAGATCCCGCTCGATCCGGCGGGCGACGACCCCGTCCGGCAGCTCCGCGCCCACGTCGACCGGCACTACGGTCGCCTCCCCCTCGACCAGGCACCCCTGCTGCGGCTGCTGGTCGCCCGGGACCCGCGCGACGGCGGGTGGCTGGCCGTGGAGCTGATCCACCACATCGTCGACGACAACACCTCGCTCAAGCAGCTCCGGGCCGAGGTCCGCGCCCACCTGGCCGGCCAGGGCGACCGGCTGCCGCCGCCGCTGCCCTTCCGCGACTTCGTGGCCCGGATCCGGCGCGGCACGGGCCGGGCCGAGCAGGAGAGCTTCTTCCGCCGGATGCTGCGGGACGTCGACAGCCCGACCGTGCCCTTCGGCCTGCGCGACATCCACGGTGACGGGCACACCATGCGGGACGCCCGGGTCTGGCTCGGCCCGGCGCTGACCCGGCGGCTGCGGCAGCGGGCCCAGTCCCTCCAGGTCGGGACGACCAGCCTCTTCCACGTCGCCTGGGGGCAGGTGCTGGCCCGGGCCAGCGGCCGTCGGGACGTGGTCTTCGGCACGGTGCTCTCCGGCCGGATGGACGGCGGCGCGGGCAACGACCGCGTCCTCGGGCCCTTCCTCAACACGCTTCCCCTGCGGGTCACCGTCGACACGACCGGCGCGACGGACTGCGTGCTGCGCACCCACGAGACGCTGACCGGGCTGATCCGGCACGAGCACGCGTCGCTGGCCCTGGCCCAGGCGTGCAGCGCGGTGGCACCGCCGGCCCCGCTCTTCACCGCCCTGCTGAACTACCGGCACGCCGAGGTGCTGGCCGAGTCGGACGTCCCCGCGCCGGATCCCGACGCCGACGACCTGACCTACCTGGCCGCGGAGGAACGCGGCAACTACCCGCTCGCGCTGGACGTCGACGACCTGGGGGACGACGTCGTACTGACGGTCGCCGCCGAGGCGGGGGTGGCGGCCGACCGGGTCTGCGCCATGGTCGAGCGGGCCCTGGAGACGCTGGCCGACGCGCTGGAGCGCACACCGGACGCGGCGGTGGGCGGGCTCGACGTGTTGCCCTCCGCCGAGCGCCGCCGGCTGGTCGAGGACGGCAACGACGCCACGGTGGCGTACCCGCCGGGGCGCTGCGTGCACCACCTCGTCGAGGACCGGGCGGCGCGCGACCCGGACGCGGTGGCCCTCGTGCTCGGCGACGAGCGGCTCAGCTACGGCGAGCTGAACGCGCGGGCCAACCGGTTGGCCCACCACCTTCGCGGGTGGGGCGTCGGGCCGGACCGGCTGGTGGCGATCTGCGTCGAGCGGTCGCTGGACACGGTGGTGGGCCTGCTGGCGGTCCTGAAGGCGGGTGGCGCCTACCTCCCGCTCGACCCGGCGTACCCGGTCGACCGGCTCGCGGCCATGCTGCGCGACAGCACGCCGGTGGCGGCGCTCACCCACGGGCCGGCCCGCGAGCGGCTGCACGCCGCGCTGGCCGGGCTCGACACCCCCGTGGTCGACCTGGACCTCGACGCGGCGGGCTGGGCGGAGCTGCCGGTGACCGATCCGGTCGTCGACGGGTTGGCCGCGCACCACCTGGCGTACGTGATCTACACGTCCGGCACCTCCGGCACGGCCAACGGGGTGCTGGTGGAGCACCGGCAGCTGGTGGCCGTCGCCGCCGCCTGGGAACGCCTCTTCGACCTGCGTCCCGGCCTGGTGCACCTGCAGATGGCGAGCTTCTCCTTCGACGTCTTCACCGCCGACGTGGTGCGGGCGCTCGGCTTCGGCGGGCGGCTGGTGCTCTGCCCGCGTCCGCTGCTGCTGGACAGCGCGGGCCTGCACGACCTGCTGCGCCGGCACGACGTGGACTTCGCCGACTTCGTGCCGGCGGTGCTCAACCCGCTGATGGACCATCTGGGGTCCACCGGCGGAAGCCTCGCCGGGTTGGAGACGGTGGTCTGCGGCTCGGACGCCTGGACGGCGGCGAACGCCGTCCGGCTGCGGGCCCTGTGCGGGCCGCGGGTGCGGATCGTCAACGCGTACGGCGTGACGGAGGCCGCCGTCGACAGCACCTGCCACCTGCTCCCGGCCCACGACCTCGCCGGGCTGACCTGCCTGCCGATCGGCCGGCCGCTGCCGAACGTGCGGGTCTACCTGCTCGACGGCGAGGGCGAGCCGGTCCCCGACGGGGTGGTCGGCGAGATCCACATCGGGGGCGCGGGCGTGGCACGCGGCTACCTGAACCGGCCCGAACTGACCGCGCGGCGCTTCCGCGCCAGCCCGTTCGTGCCGGGAGAACGGCTCTACCGCACGGGTGACCTGGGTCGTCGCCTGCCGGGCGGGGAGATCGAGTTCCTCGGCCGCGACGACTTCCAGGTCAAGATCCGGGGCTTCCGCGTCGAACTCGGCGAGGTCGAGGCACGGTTGGCGGCCGTCGAGGGTGTCCGGGAGGCGGTCGTCGTGGCCCGCCCGGACGCCGCCGGGCACCAGCGGCTCGTCGCGTACGTGCTGGCCGGGGCGGGGCAGGCACCGGACGCCGGACGGTTGCGCGACCGGCTCGCCGGCGAGCTGCCCGATTACATGGTGCCCGCGGCGTACGTCCGGCTGCCCGCGTGGCCGCTGACGCCCAACGGCAAGCTCGACCGGGCGGCGCTACCGGCACCGGACGGGGAGGCCTTCGGGCAGCGCGGCCACGTCGAGCCGGTCGGCCTGCTGGAGACCATGGTCGCCGGCGTCTGGGCCGAGGTGCTGGGCATCGACCGGGTCGGCCGGTACGACGACTTCTTCGCCCTGGGCGGGCACTCGCTGCTCGCCATGCGGCTGGTCTCCAGGCTCCGGCAGCTGCTGGGGCGGGAGGTCTCGCCGGCGGCGCTCTTCGCGGCGCCGGTCCTGGCCGCCTTCGTGGCCCGGCTGACCCCGGACGGCCGCGACGTGCTGCCTCCGATCCGCCCGGTCGACCGGGCCGGTGCGCTGGAGCTCTCCTTCGCGCAGCGGCGGCTGTGGTTCCTGGAACGGCTCGGCGGGCTGGGCCACGCCTACCACATGCCCCTCGCCCTGGAGTTGGCCGGCTGGCTCGACCAGGACGCGCTGCGGGCGGCCCTGGACGCCGTGGTCGACCGGCACGAGGCCCTGCGTACCCGCATCGTCCCCGACGGCTCCGACGTCCACCAGCACGTCGACCCGCCCGGGGCGGGTTTCACCCTGCGCACGCACGACCTCACCGGAGCGCCCGACGCCGCCGCCCGGCTGGCCCGGCTCCAGGAGGAGGAGACGACCGCCTCGTTCGACCTGACCCTCGGCCCACCGATCCGCGGTCGTCTGGTCACTCTCGCTCCCGACCGGCACGTCCTGCTGCTGACGATGCACCACATCGTCTCCGACGGCTGGTCGCTGGGAATCCTGACCCGCGAACTCGGGGTGTTGTACGCCGCACACCACCACGGCCAACCCGACCCACTACCACCACTGCCCGTCCAGTACGCCGACTACGCCGCCTGGCAACGCCACTGGCTCACCGACGGCACCCTGCAACGCCAGGAAACCCACTGGCGACAGATCCTCGCCAACGCACCCACCCTCCTCGAACTACCCACCGACCACCCCCGACCCACCGAACAAGACCACCACGGCAACCACCTCCCCATCACCCTCGACACCACCCTCACCACCGCCCTCAAAACCCTCACCACCCGCCACGGCAGCACCCTCTACATGACCCTCCTCACCGCCTGGGCCATCGTCCTGTCCCGCCTCACCGGACACCACGACCTCATCATCGGCACCCCCACCGCCAACCGCCGCCGCGCCGAACTCGAAAACCTCATCGGCTTCTTCGTCAACACCCTCGCCCTACGCATCGACCTCACCGGCCAACCCACCACCACCCAACTCCTACACCGCATCCGCGACCTCACCCTCACCACCCTCGACCACCAAGACCTCCCCTTCGAACACGTCGTCGAACACGTCAACCCCACCCGCAACCTCGCCCACACCCCCCTCTTCCAAGTCATGTTCGCCTGGCAGAACACCGACGACGGCGAGCTGACCCTCCCCGGCATACGGGTCACCGCTCTGCCGCCGCCCCACACCACCGCCAAGTTCGACCTCACCCTCGCCCTCGCCGAGCACGACGGGCGCATCATCGGCAGCCTCGAATACGCCACGGCACTCTTCGACACCGCCACCGCCGAACGGCACATCCGCCACCTGCGCCACGTCCTCACCCAACTCGTCGAACACCCCGACCAGCCGATCGACAGGATCACCCTGCTCGACGAGCGGGAGCGGGAGCAGGCGCTGCGCCAGGCCGGGCCGTCCCCGGTCGAACGGGGGGTCGCGGCCCGCTTGGCGGAGCAGGTCGCCGCGACGCCGGACGCGGTGGCGGTGACGTTCGAGGGCACCTCGCTCACGTACCGCGACCTCGACACACGCGCCAACCAACTCGCCCACCACCTACGCGACCACGGCGTACGCCCCGACACCCTCGTCGCGGTCTGCCTGCGCAGGTCACCGGAGCTGGTCGTCGCGCTGCTGGCCATCGCCAGGGCCGGCGGGGCGTACCTTCCCCTGGACCCGGCCCACCCCGCCGAGCGGCTGGCCGGCCTGCTCCGCGACACCGCACCGGTCGCCGTCCTCGTCCACGCCGCCACCCGCACCACCCTCGACGGCCTCACCACCACACCCGTCGCCGACCTCGACAACCCACAATGGGCACACCGACCCACCACCAGCCCCGACCCCGGCACCCGACCCGACCACCTCGCCTACGTCATCCACACCTCCGGCTCCACCGGCCGGCCCAAGGGCGTGGCGCAGACCTGGCGCTGCCTGGACAACCTGATCGACTGGCAGCTGCGCTACGCCGCGCCGGGCAGCCCCGCGCCGCAACGCGTGCTCCAGTTCGCCTCGATCGGTTTCGACGTCTCCGTCCAGGAGATCTGGAGCGCCCTCTGCCAGGGCGGCACGCTGGTGCTGATCGGTGAGGAGCTCAGCCGGGACGTGGGCCGGCTGCGCCACGTCCTCGCCGAGCAGGGGGTGCGGCGGGCGTTCCTGCCGGCGGCCGTGCTGCACCAGGTGGCCGGTCTCTCCGGGGCCGTTCCCCCGCTCGCGCCCGGCTGCGAGATCGTCACCGCCGGCGAGGCGCTGCGGGTCAACGACGACGTCCGTGCCCTGGTGGTCGGGCTGGGCGGCCGGTACCTCTACAACCAGTACGGCCCGACCGAGACCCACGTGGTCAGCCAGTTCGCGCTGTCCACCGCGGCGGCGGCCGACTGGCCGGCGCTGCCGCCGATCGGCCGGCCGATCGCCAACGCCCGGCTCTACGTGCTCGACGAGCGGTGGGAGCCGGTGCCGACCGGTGTGCTCGGCGAGCTGTACATCGGCGGCGCCGGCCTGGCCCGCGGCTACCTCAACCGGCCGGCGGCAACCGCGCAGCGGTTCCTGCCCGACCCGTTCGCCGGGCCGGGCGCCCGGATGTACCGCAGCGGCGACCTGGTCCGCCGCCGGGCCGACGGGACCATCGAGTACGTGGGGCGGGCCGACGACCAGGTCAAGGTACGCGGCTTCCGGGTCGAGCCCGGCGAGGTGGAGAGTGCACTGCGGCACGTGCCGGGCGTCCGCGAGGCGGCCGTCCTGCTGCGCGAGGACACGCCCGGCGACCCGCACCTGGTCGGCTACCTGGTCGGCGACGTCACCGCCGAGGTGGCCCGCGAGCGGCTGCGGCGCCGGCTGCCCGAGCACCTGGTGCCGACCCGCTGGGTGGTGCTGGACCGGCTGCCGCTGACCGCCAACGGCAAACTGGACCGGCGGGCCCTGCGCGCGCCGCAGCAGTCCGACGTCAGCACCACCTACGTCGCGCCGCGCGACGATCGGGAAGCCCGGATGGCCGCCATCTGGGCCGAGGTGCTGCGCCGCGACCGGGTCGGCGCGCACGACGACTTCTTCGCGCTGGGCGGCCACTCGCTCCTGGCGACCCGCCTAGTCCACACGATCAACGAGCGGATGTCGGCGCGGCTGTCGCTGCGTACCCTCTTCCAGAAGCCGGTCCTGGCGGACCTGGCGGCGGAGCTGACGGGCCCCGGCTCCCCCGCCGTCGACACCCTCCCGCCGCTCGTCGGAGATCCCGCCGGCCGGCACGAGCCGTTCCCGCTCACCGACATCCAGGAGGCCTACTGGGTGGGTCGCGGCTCCACCATCGAACTCGGCGGGGTCGGCGCGCACGGCTACAGCGAGCTGCGGATCCGCGACTTCGACGAGGAGCGCTTCACCCGCGCGCTGCACCGGCTGATCGACCGCCACGACATGCTCCGCGCGGTCTTCCACGACGGCGCCCAGCGGGTCCTGCCGAGGGTGCCGCGCTACGCGATGGCCCGGCAGGACCTGCGCGGGCTCGACGCGGAGACCGCCGGCCGCCGGCTGGGCGAGACCCGCGAGCGGATGTCGCACCAGTTGCTCGACGCGAGCCGCTGGCCGCTGTTCGAGTTCGCGGTGACGCTGCTCGACGGCGAGACGCGGCTGCACGTCAGCATCGACGCGCTGGTCCTCGACGCGGCCAGCGGGCAGATCCTGGAACACGAGCTGGCGCTGCTCTACGCGGACCCGGACGCCGACCTGCCGCCGCTCGCGGTGACCTTCCGCGACTACGTCTTGGCCGAACGGGCCCTGCGGCGCACCCCGCGCCACGAGCGGGCACTCGACTACTGGCGGGAGCGGGTCGCCACGCTGGCCCCCGCGCCGCAGCTGCCGCTGGAACGCCAGCCGGAGAGCGTCGAACGGCCGCGCTTCACCCGCTACGACGAGACGGTGCCGGCCGAGCGCTGGAGCCGGTTGAAGGCGGCGGCCGGCCGGCACGGGGTGACCCCGTCGGTGTTGCTGGTGACCGCGTTCGCGCAGGTGCTGGCCCGGTGGAGTCGCCAGCCGCGGTTCACGCTGAGCCTGCCGCTGTTCAACCGGCTGCCGCTGCACCCCGGCATCAACGCGGTGATCGGCGACTTCACCTCGCTGGTCCTGCTGGAGGTCGACGTGACCGCCGGGGTCGACTTCGCGACCCGGGCCCGTGCCGTGCAGGAGCAGCTCTGGCAGGACATCGACCATTCGGCGGTGAGCGGCGTACGGGTCAACCGCGAACTCGCCCGCGCCCGGGGCACCCGCCACGCGGCCCTGCCGGTCGTGTTCAACAGCACGCTGACCGAGTCGGCGCCCGAGGTCGGCGACAGCGGCCTCGCGGCGGCGCTCGGCGGTGAGGTCGTGCACGGCATCACCCAGACCCCGCAGGTGTGGATCGACCACACGGTGCTGGAGGCCGGCGGGCGGCTGCACGTCAACTGGGACAGCATCGACGAGCTCTTTCCCGCCGGGCTGGTCGCCGAGATGTTCGCGGCGTACCGGACGCTGCTGGGCCGGCTGGAGGAACCGGACGCCTGGCACACGACGGTGGACGGGGAGGTCGCGCCGCCGGTGCCGGCGGCCCCGCCGTCCGGTCGCGGGCTCCTGCACGAGCTGGTCGACCGGCAGGCGCTGGCGACCCCCACGGCGCCCGCGGTGCTCGCCCCCGACCGGCGGCTGGACTACGCCACGGTGCGCATCGAGGCGCGGCGGCTGGCCGGGCGCATCCAGGAGCACGGTGTCCGTCCCGGCCAGCTCGTCGCGGTGCTGCTGGACCGCGGCTGGAAGCAGGTCGTCGCCACCCTCGCCGTGCTGCACGCCGGGGGCGCGTACCTGCCGCTCGACCCGGACTGGCCGGCGGAGCGGGTGGCCCGGGTGCTGGAGCGGGCCGGGGCGGGACTGGTCCTGGTCGGATCGGACCAGGTGCCCCTACCCGAGGGCGTCGAGCGCCTGGTGGTGGACGCGACCACCGTCGGCGCGGGCGGGCCGGAGCCGAGGCCGGTCGACCTGACGGAGACCGACGTCGCGTACGTGATCTACACGTCGGGATCCACCGGCACGCCGAAGGGGGTGACGATCGACCATCGCGGTGCGGTGAACACGCTCCTCGACGTCACCGGGCGCTTCGGCGTCGGGCCGGCCGACCGGGTCCTGGCCGTAAGCACGCTCAGCTTCGACCTCTCCGTCTTCGACATCTTCGGCACGCTCGCGGTCGGCGCGGCGGTCGTGACGCTCGATGAGGAGCTGGCCCGCGACCCGGCCCACTGGCACGACGTCGCCCGCACCCACCGGGTCAGCGTCTGGAACTCGGTGCCCGCGCTGGCCGGTCTCCTGCTCGACCACGCCGACGCCGGCCACCCGCTGCCCCCGTCGCTGCGGCTGGCGATGCTCTCCGGGGACTGGATCCCGCTCACGCTTCCCGGCCGGCTGCGCAAGGCGCTGCCCGAGATCCGGGTCGAGAGCCTCGGGGGCGCCACCGAGGCGTCGATCTGGTCCATCCACCACCCGGTCGACGAGGTTGACCCGGCCTGGCGCAGCGTCCCCTACGGGCGGGCGCTGGCCCACCAGGGGGTGCACGTGCTGGACGAGGCCCTGCGTCCACGGCCCACCTGGGCCACCGGCGACCTCTACATCAGCGGCGCCGGGCTGGCGCAGGGCTACTGGCGGGACGAGGCGGCCACCGCGGCCGGTTTCGTCGTCCACCCGGTGACCGGTGAACGGCTGTACCGCACCGGCGACCTGGGCCGCCTGCGGCCGGACGGGACGATCGAGTTCCTCGGCCGCGAGGACGGCCAGGTCAAGGTGCACGGCTACCGGATCGAGCTGGGCGAGGTCGAGGCGGCGCTGGAGGGCCACCCGGGGGTACGCGCCGCCGCGCTGCGGCTGCTCGGCCAGGCGCAGGGCGAGAAGCGGCTGGCCGCGTACGTGGTGCCCGCCGGTCCCGCACCCGATCCGGCCGAACTGGTCGCGTACCTGGAGCGGCGGCTGCCGGCGTACATGGTGCCGGCCTCGTTCACCGTCCTCGAGGCGCTGCCACTGTCGGCCAACGGAAAGGTCGACCGCGGCCAGCTGCCCGACCCGGCGCCGGTGGCCGACACCGCCGCCGAGGCGCCGGTGCTCGCCGACCCGGCCGAGAACCGGCTGGTGGGGATCGTCGCCGAGATCCTCGAGCTGCCGGCCGTCGCACCCGACGCCAACCTGCTGCTGCTCGGCGCCACCTCGATCGACATCGTACGGATCGCGAACGCGCTCTCCGGTTCCCTGGGTTTCCGGCCGAAGCTGGCCCGGCTGATGCGCCAGCCGACCCTCGCCGACCTGCTGCGGATGTTCCGCGAGCACAGCGCCGGGCGGGCCGTCGTCGCGACCGCGCAACACGCCACGGTGGTCGAGGACCCGGCCGCCCGCGCCGCGTTCACCGCGGCCGAACGGGGCCGTCGCGAGTTCGCCCCCGACACCCCGGCGCTCCCCCTGGTGGCGCCGGCCGGCCCGGCGTACGACCGGCGCTACACCGACTACCGCTCGGTCCGCCGCTTCGACGCCGACCCGTTGCCGGTCGAGGCGCTCGGCCGCCTGCTGGCCACCCTCTCCCGGCGGGAGGTCGACGGCCGGGCGAAACTCCAGTACGCCTCGGCCGGCGGCACCTACGCCGTGCAGACGTACGTCCTGGTCAAGGCGGGGCGGGTCAGCGGCGTGCCCGGCGGGGCGTACCACCACGATCCGGCGGCGCACCGGCTGCTGGCGCTCGGCCGTGACCGCGAGCTGAGCCCGGACGCCTTCGACTACTTCGTCAACCGGCCGGTCTTCGAGAGCGCCGCGTTCGCGCTCTTCCTGGTGGCGCAGCGCGCGGCCATCGAGCCCCTGTACCAGGAGCAGAGTCAGACGTTCTGCGCCATCGAGGCGGGCGCCATGGCCCAGCTGCTGACGATGGCCGCCCCCGATGTCGGTCTCGGCCTGTGCGGGATCGGGTCGATGGACACCGCCGGGCTGGCCGCCCTCTTCGACCTGGACCCCTCCCACCGGTTGGTCTACGCGCTGGTCGGCGGCAGCCGTCCGGGGGCGGACGCACCCGGTCCCGACGCCGCGACGACCGACACGATCACGGTGGAGCTATGAACGCCTTCGAGCTGCTCGACACGCTCAACCGGCACGCGGTGGGGCTGCGGGTCGACGGCGACCGCCTGCGCCTCACGGGCTCCCGCGAGGTCCTCACGCCCGACCTGCTGGCCGACATCAAGCTGCACAAGGAGGAGCTGGTCGCGATCCTGACCGGCACCGACCCGGACACGATCCCCCGCCGGCCGCGGCCCGCCGCGCCGGTGCCGGTCGCGTACGCCCAACGGCAGCTCTGGTTCCTCGACCAGCTCTCCCCCGGCAACCCCTTCTACAACAACCCCGTCGCGTTCGACATCGTGGGCAGCCTGGACGTGCCGGCGCTGGCCCGCGCCCTGACCGAGGTGGTACGGCGGCACGAGGCGCTGCGTACCGTCTTCGTGCTGGCCGACGGCGAGCCCTGCCAGCTCGTGCGGCCGGCCGCGCCGGTCGCCCTGCCGGTAACGGACCTCACCGCGCTCCCCAGGGCCCAGCGGTCGCGCCGCGCCGACGAGGCCGTCGAGGCCGAGGCGCGGGCACCGTTCGACCTGGCCACCGGTCCGCTGGTACGCGCCGCCCTGCTCCGGCTCGCCGAGGACGAGCACCGCTGGCTGCTCACCGTGCACCACATGGTGGCCGACGGCTGGTCCGTCGGCATCCTGATCGGCGAGGTCGCCGCGCTGTACGGCGCGTACGTGCGGGGTGAGGCCGGGCCGCTGGCCGAGCTGCCCGTGCAGTACCCGGACTACGCGGTGTGGCAGCGCCGGCACCTCGGCGGCGGCGAGCTGGAACGCCAGCTCGGCTACTGGACGCGGGCGCTGGCCGGTGCGCCCGCGCTGCTGGCCCTGCCGACCGACCGGCCCCGGCCGGCGGTGCAGCGCTACCGGGGTGACTGCCACGGCACGAGGGTGGACGCGGCGGCGCTCCGCGGGCTGCGGGAGGTCGGCCGGGCCGGCGACGCGACGCTCTTCATGACGCTCATGGCCGGCCTGTCGGTGCTGCTGTGGCGCTACAGCGGGCAGGACGACGTCTGCGTCGGCACCCCGTTCGCCAACCGCAACCACCGCGACGTGGAGGGCCTGATCGGCCACTTCGTGAACACGGTGGTGATCCGCAACCGGCTGGACCCGGAGCAGTCCTTCGCGGCGCTGCTGGCCGACGTCCGCCGGTACCTGCTCGACGCGTACGCCCATCCCGACCTGCCGTTCGAGCAGCTCGTGGACGCGCTCAACCCGGAACGGCACACCAGCTACTCGCCGCTGTTCCAGGTGATGCTGGTGCTGCAGAACATCCCGCGCGGCCGGCTCGAACTGCCGGGCCTGGTGCTGCGGCCCCTGTCGAGCAGCACCGGCGCGGCGAAGTTCGACCTGTCGGTCGAGGTGATGGAGCACGCCGACGAGCTGCACGTCGTCTTCGAGTACAACACCGACCTCTTCGACGCCACGACGATCGCCCGGCTGGCCGACCACTTCGTGCGTCTGCTCACTCAGGTGGCGGCCGATCCGTCGACGCCGGTCGGCGCGCTGCGGCTGCCCGGCCCGGACGAACGGCACCGCCTGCTGGTCGGGTGGAACCGCACCGCACGACCGCTCACCGGCCCGGCGGACGTGGTCCGGCGAATCGCGGCGCAGGCGCGGCGGCACCCCGACCGGCTCGCCGTGGCCGACGACGACGAGCGGCTCGACTACGCCACGCTGGAGCGGCGGGCCAACCGTCTGGCGCACGCGCTGATCGCCCGGGGCGTACGCCCCGACCAGGTGGTCGGCCTGCACGCGCGCCGCTCGGCCGGGCTGATCGTCGCCATCCTGGGCGTCCTCAAGGCCGGGGCGGCGTACCTGCCGCTGGACCCGGCGCTGCCGCCGGAGCGGCTCGCCGGCATGGTCGCCGACGCCGCACCCGCACTGGTGCTCGGCGACGGCGACCTGGCCGCCGTCGAGGCCGAGGGGCGGCAGGACGGTCCGCCCGGCGTCGTCCCGCACCCGGCGAACCTGGCCTACGTGATCTACACGTCGGGCTCGACCGGTCGTCCCAAGGGTGTCGCGGTCGCCCACGGCAGCGTCGTGAACCTGCTCGACCACTGGGTGTCGCGGCTCGGCACCGCCCCGGGTGAGACGGCGGCGCTCTGGTCGAGCGTCGGCTTCGACGTCTCGGTGCAGGAGATCTTCCTGCCGCTGACCACCGGCGGGGCCCTGCGTCTCGTACCCGATCCGTTGCGCGGCGACCCGGCGGCGCTGATGGGCTGGCTGCGTGCGCACCGTGTCGTCCAGGCCTACCTGCCGCCGGCCTTCGTCCGGTGGATCGACGAGGACCCGGCGGGCCGCCTGGCCGGGCTGACGCTGCGCCACCTGCTGGTCGGGGTCGAACCGCTGCCGGAGCAGGCCCTGCACCGCATCCAGGAGGCCCTGCCCGGCCTGCGGGTCCTCAACGGGTACGGGCCGACCGAGACCACCGTCTACAGCACCGCCTACCTCGACCCGCAGCCCACGGCCCGGCAGTGCCCGATCGGCCGGCCGGTGGCCAACACCCGCGTCTACCTGCTCGACGAGCGGCTGGAGCCGGTGCCGATCGGGGTGACCGGCGAGATCCACATCGGCGGTGCCGGTGTCGCCCGTGGCTACCTGGGCCGGCCGGGTACGACCGCCGAGCGCTTCGTGCCCGACCCGTTCGTGCCCGGCGAACGGGTCTACCGCACCGGCGACCTGGCCCGACTCCTGCCCGACGGGAACATCGAGTACCTCGGCCGCCGGGACGGCCAGGTCAAGATCCGGGGCTTCCGCATCGAGTTGGGCGAGATCGAGGCGGCGCTGCTCGACCGGCCGGACGTACGCGAGGCGGCGGTGCTGGTCGACTCCGACGCCGCCGGTGAGCCGAGGCTGGTCGCCGGGGTCAGCCGGGGCGGGGCGACGCCGTTGCTGGTGAGCGAGTGGCGCGAGGCGCTGTCGCGCCGGTTGCCCGGCTACATGATCCCGTCGTCGTTCGTGGAGCTGCCGCGGCTGCCGCTGACCGCCAACGGCAAGCTCGACCGGGACGAGGTGCTGCGGCTGGCCCGGGCCAACGCGCCCTGGCAGGTCAACCTGGCCAGCCCGCGCGACCAGATCGAGCTGACCCTCTACCAGATCTGGAAGCGGTTGCTGCTCCATCCGGAGATCGGCATCAGCGACCGGTTCTTCGACGTGGGCGGCACCTCGATCTCGGCGATCAAGCTGGCCCACGCGATCGGCGAGGCGTTCGGCGAGACGCTGCCGGTCCACGAGATCATGCTGCACCCGACGATCGAGGCGCTCGGTGGCCGGCTGCGGCGGGGCGCGGCGGGCCGGCCGCCGAGCAACCTGATCGGGTTCCGGGCGGGCGACGGCGCGGGCCGGGTGATCTGCGTGCACCCGGCCGGCGGCACCGCGTTCTGCTACCTGTCGCTGGCCAAGGCGCTGCCGGAGTCACTCGGCGTGTACGGGATCCAGTCCCCGGGGGTGAACCCGGGCGAGGAGTTCCTGCCCACGGTCGAGGCGATGGCCGAGGCGTACCTGCGGCAGGTCGCGCACCTGCTGGACGGTCCGGTGGTGCTCACCGGGCTCTCCTACGGCGGTCTGGTCGCGTACGAGATGGGACGCCGGCTGGCCCTCGCCGGGCATCCCGGGTTGAGCGTGGTCCTGCTGGACACCCTGGGCACCGACGACCCGGCCCACCGCGCCGCGATCGAGCCGGTGGACATGGCCGAGTTCCGCGACAAGCTCATCAAGTTCAACGGGATGTACCCGGGCATCGACGACGAGCAGATCGACCAGTACCACCGCGTCTACAACCACAACCGGTCGACCATGCGCGACTACCCGACCCCGGCGTCACCGGCCCGGTTGGTGCTGTTGCAGGCCACCGCCGGGCGGGAGGAGGCGTTCCTGCGCGAGGTGCGCGCCTTCTGGCGTCGTCGCGGCGACGCCGACTTCCTGCTGGAGCGGGTGCACTGCGACCACTGGGACATCCTGGAGAGCGCGGTGGTGCTGCGGGTCGCCGCGCTGCTGCGCGGCGAGGTGGACCGGATCCGGGACGCCCGTGCGACGACGCCGGCCGTGCGGGAGGCGTGATGGCAGACGGTCCCGGTCTCGCCCACGCGGTGCTCGCCCAGGCCCGCCGTACCCCCGACGCGGTCGCGGTGGTCGACGGCGACCGACGCCTCAGCTACGCCGAACTGGACGCCGCCAGCGCGGCGGCGGCCCGGTCCCTGCGCCGGGCCGGTGCCCGGCCGGGTCAGGCGGTCGCGGTCCACCTGCCACGCGGCTGGCAGTTGGTCTGCGTCATGCTCGGCATCCTCCGGCTCGGCGCGACCGTGGTGCCGCTGGACCGGCAGAGCCCACCCGGGCGCCGGGGGCACATGCTGCGCGACTCGGCCGCCGTGGCGGTGGTCCACGGCCCGGACGCGCCCGGCGACCTCCCCGACGGGGTCCGGCCGCTGCCGGCGGAGGCGCTGTTCCCGGTGGACGCCCCACCCGACGCGGACGGGGAGACGGCACCGGAGATCACGCCCGCGCCGGTCGCGTTCGTCTTCTACACCTCGGGCACCACGGGTCGCCCCAAGGGCGTGGAGGTGCGCGACGCGGGCATCCTGCGGCTGGCCCGGCCCGGCTACCTCGAACTGGCCGGGGCGGCCCGCTACGCGAGCCTCGCCAACCCGGCGTTCGACGCGATCAGCTTCGAGGTCTGGGTGCCGCTGCTGACCGGCGGCTGCTGTGTCGTCCTCGACGACGAGACGGTGGCGACGCCGCACCAGCTCGACGCCGCGCTGCGCCGGGAGCGCATCGACACGCTCTTCATCACGGTGGCGCTGTTCAACGCGGTGGTCGACGAGCTGCCGCACTGCTTCGCCGGGGTCGGGCAGGTGCTGGTCGGCGGCGAGCAGCTCAACGCCCGGCTGATCCGCCGGTGGTACCGCGACAACGCCGCCAGCCGCACCCGGCTGCACAACGTGTACGGGCCCACCGAGGCGACCACGTTCGCCCTGTGCCATCCGATTCCGCGCGACTTCGACGCGGAGGTGGTGCCGATCGGCCGGGTGCTGCCCGGCACCGACGCGCACCTGGTGGTCGACGGCGTCCGCCTCGCCGAGCCGGGCGAGGTCGCCGAGCTCCACCTCGGTGGCGAGGCGCTGGCGGCCGGCTACCGCAACCTGCCCGAGGAGACCGCCGCCCGCTTCGTCCGGCTGCCCTGGCTGGACGGTTCCGCCCACCGCCACTACCGCACCGGCGACCTCGTGCGCGCCGACGCCGCCGGCCGGATCGAGTACGTCGGGCGGGTCGACCGGCAGGTCAAGGTCCGGGGCTTCCGGGTCGAGCCCGGCGAGGTGGAGCGGCAGATCCTCGCCCACCCGGCGGTGCGGCAGGCGTACGTGTGCACCCGGCGGGACCCGGTGCACGGCACGAACGAGCTGCTCGCGTACCTGGTGCCGGCCGCCGACCTCACGTACGCGGAGTTCGACCGGCACCTGGCCGCGACGCTGCCGCCGTACCTGCGCCCGCACCGGGTCCACCGGGTCGGGGCGCTGCCGCTGACCGCGAACGGCAAGGTGGACTCCGCCGCGCTGCTGCGACGCGACGACCCGCCCTGGCGCGACGGTGACAACACCGACGCGCCCACCACGGCGTGGCAGCGCACGGTGCTCGGGTTGGCCGCCGAGGTGCTGGGGGTGCCGCAGCTGCGACCGGACGACCGGTGGATCGCCAGCGGCGGGGACTCGCTGAAGGCGCTGCGGCTGCGCTTCGAGATCCAGCGGCGCTGGGGCGGCGAGGTGCCGCAGACGGTGGTGCTGGGCGGCGACCTCGCCGAGCTGGCCGCGGCGATCGACACGGCCCGGACCCGGTCCACGAGCGGGTCGCCGTACCCGCCGCCGGATCCGCCGACCGGAGCCCGGTCCGCGCCGGCCACCTCGGAGCAGCAGCGGCTCTGGCTGCTCCAGCAACGGTCGCCGGCGTCCACCGCCTACCACGTGGGGCTCGCCTTCGAGCTGCGGGGCCGGGTCGACGTCGGCGCGCTGCGGCAGGCACTGCGCCGGGCCGTGGCCCGACACGCGGCGTTGCGGACCGCGTTCCGGGCCACGCCGGAGGGGCTGCGCCAGGTGGTGGCCGAGCCCTACGACCCGTGGCACGAGCCCGCCGGAGAAGGCGACGCGGCCGGCTGGCGGGAGCGGGCCCGCGCCCTCTTCGCCGTCCCGTTCGACCTCGGGCAGCCGCGCCTGCTGCGGGTCCACTGGCTGGCCCGCGACGACGGCGGGGTGTTGCTGCTGCACCTGCACCACATCGCCGTCGACGGCTGGTCGCTCGACGTCCTGTTCCGGGAACTGTCCGCCGAGTACGCGGCGGCGCTGGACGGCACGACCGTGGCCGGGGGCGAGCCCGTCGCGACCCCGCTGGACTACGCCCGGTGGCAGGCCGACTGGTTCGCCCGACCGGCCTATCGGGCGCAGCGCGCCGCCCTGCGCGGCCACTACGCCGCCGTGGACGAGGTCGCCGCGCCGCTGCGGCCGATCCGGGAACGCACCGGCACCGGGGATCACCTGCTCCGGACCTCGATCGACGCGGCGCGCCGCAGCGCCCTCGACCGGTTCGGCGCCGAGCTGGGACTGACCCGCTTCCCGGTGCTGCTGACGCTCTTCGGCTGGGCGGTGCACGGGGTGACCGGCCGCACCCATCCGCGCGTCGCCAGCCCGGTGGCGAACCGTCCGGTGCGGGACTTCGCGGCCAGCGTCGGCATGTTCGCCAACACGGTGCTGCTGCCGCTGGCGCTGGCGCCCCACGAGGAGCTGCGGGCGCAGGTGCGGCGACAGGCCGCCGCCGTACGCGCGGTGCTCGACGCCCAGGACGTGGCGCTCGCGCACGCCGTCGCCGACCACGACTTCGGCACCGACGCGCCGCTGTTCGACTTCCTCTTCGTCCTCGACAACACCGACTTCTCCGCGCTGGCGCTGCCCGGCTGCGCGTCCCGCCCGGTCTGGCTGGCCCCGACCGAGGCCAAGTGCCCGCTCACCCTCTCGGTCGTCGAGCACGAGACCGGCTTCGACTGCCTCTGGGAGTACGCCGACGACCACTTCGACGCCGCCGAGGTGGCCGCCGTGGCCGACCTGTTCCGGCGGGGCCTGGACGCGTTGACCGGCAACGGCCCGGGCACGCTCGCCGAGCTGGTGCGGCCCTACCGCAGCGGGCTGCCCGAGGCGGGCCGGGGTCGGCGTACCGCGGTGGACTTCCCGACGGTGGCCGAGGCCTTCGCCCGGCGGGTACGGGCGGAGCCGACCGCTACCGCCCTGGTCGCCGGTGACCGCCGCCTCAGCTACGCCGACCTCGACGGGTACGCCTCGGCACTCGCCGCCGAGCTGGCGGGGCACGAGCCGGCGTCGACCGGCGGCCGGCACAGCGTCGCCCTGTTCTTCGAACCATCGGTGGAACACGTGGTCGCACTGCTGGCCGCGGCCCGGCTCAACCTCACCGTCGTGCCGCTCGACCGGGCGTACCCGCCGGCGTTGCTGCGCCAGGTGCTCGGCCAGGTCGAGCCGCGCTGCGTGCTGCTGGCGCCCGGCGACGAGCCCGCCCTCGACGTGATCGACGAGGGCCGCCACCCCCGCCATCCGGTGTTCCTGTCCCCCTCGGCCGCACCCGTCGCGCCCTCGTACGCCGGCCGCCCGCTGTACACGCTCTTCACCTCGGGCTCGACCGGCACGCCCAAGGGCGTCCAGGTCGGCGACGCCCTGCTGGTCAACCTGTTGCGGTGGCAGAGCGACGCCGGCGGCCTGGCGGACCAGGCGGCGACCCTCCAGTTCTCCATGCTCTCCTTCGACGTCTCCTTCCAGGAGATCTTCGGCACGCTCTGTGGCGGCGGTACCCTGCACCTGCCCCGGCGCGGGTGGCGCCAGGACATGCCGGCGTTGCTGGAGCACCTCGACGCCGCCGGCATCGAGCGGATCTTCCTGCCGTACGTCGCCCTGCAACTCCTCGCCGAGCACGGGGTACGCCTCGGCCGGTACCCGTCGCGGCTGCGGGAGGTGGTCACCGCCGGCGAGCAGTTGATCTGCACCGACAGCATCCGCCGCTGGTTCGCCGGGCTGCCCGGCGCACGCCTGTTCAACCACTACGGCCCGACCGAGACGCACGTGGTCAGCGGCCTGTGCCTGGACGGTGACCCGGCCGCCTGGCCGACCCGCCCCGCCATCGGCCGCCCGGTCGCCAACACGTGGCTGCGGGTGGTGGACGAGGCCGACGAGGCCGTGCCGCCGGACTGCCCCGGGCAGTTGTTGATCGGCGGGGAACTGGTCGCGCCCTGCTACCTGGACGATCCGGCGCTCGACCGGGCCCGCTTCGTCGAGCTGCCCGGTCTCGGCTGGTTCTTCCGCAGCGGCGACCAGGCCCGGTTCGACCGGGACGGCCTGCTGCACTATCTGGGCCGCGACGACCAGCAGGTGAAGGTGAGCGGTCACCGACTTGAGCTGGGCCAGGTCGAGGCGGCGCTGCTGACGCATCCGGCGGTCGTCAACGCCGTGGTGGTCCACGACCGCCCGCACCTGGTCGCCTGTCTGGAGTTCCGGGCGGGCGCACCGGCCCCGGAGGAACTGACCGGCCATCTCGCGTCGCTCCTGCCCGCGTATGTGCGGGTGGACCGGTTCCGGTGGCTGGCGGAGTTGCCGCGTACCGCCAGCGGGAAGCTGGACCGCCGCCGCGCGCTGACCGCGCCGGGCGAGGAGTTGCGGCCACGCGCCGCCGCGCCGGCACCGGTCATGTCGGACCTGGAAGCGCGGCTGGCCGGGCTCTTCGCGGAGGTCGTCGGAACCCCGATCGAACCGGATCGACGCTTCTTCGACCACGGCGCGGGCAGCCTGGATCTGATGCGCTTCCACCTGCGCTGCGCCGCCGAGGGGCTGCCGCTGACCATCCCCGACCTCTTCGAGCACGTCACCATCCGCCGCCTGGCCCGGTTCCTCACCGGGCAGCAGGCGGACGAGACGACGGCGAACGGGCAGGGCCGGGCCGCGGCGAGCGGGCAGGGCCGGGCCGCGGCGAGCGGGCGGGACGGGGCCGTTCCGGGCCCGGCGGACGAGCCGGTCGCCGTGGTCGGGATGGCCGTCCGGCTGCCCGGCGCGACCGACCTGGCCGCCTTCTGGGCGATGGTGGAGGCCGGCGGCCGTGGCATCGAGCACTTCGACGCCGCCGACGGCCTGGTCGGTGCGCGCAGCCAGCTGGCCGGGCCGCTCGGCTTCGACCCCGGGCACTTCGGCATCAGCCGGCAGGAGGCGCGGCTGATGGATCCGCAGCAGCGGCATCTGCTGATGAGCTGTGTCGAGGCGTTGGCGCACGCCGGCATCGCCGATCCCGCCGGGCAGCGCGTCGGTCTGCTCGCCAGTTGCGGCGAGAACACCTACTTCCAGACGATGCTGCGCGAGGCCGACCAGACGCGGCTGCCGGATTCCTTCCAGTTGGCGCTGCACCACGAGAAGGACTTCCTCGCCACGAAGGTCGCCTACCATTTGCGCCTGACCGGGCCGGCCTTCACCGTGCAGGCGGCCTGTGCGAGCTCGTTGGTGGCGGTCCACGTCGCGGCCGGGCTGCTGCGCCAGGGCGACAGCGACGTGATGCTGGTCGGCGGCGTGCTGGTGGATCCGCTGCTGGCCGGCGGCTACCGCTACCAGCCGCAGCACATCTTCTCCCCGGACGGGCACTGCCGGCCGTTCAGCGACGACGCCGGCGGCACCGTCGGCGCCAGCGGGGTGGGTGTGGTGGTGCTCAAGCCCCTGCGGTCGGCCCGGCGCGACGGCGACACCGTCTACGCGGTGATCACCGGGTCGGCCGTCAACAACGACGGCGCGCAGAAGCTCGGCTACGCCGCGCCGTCGGTCACCGGCCAGCGTGAGGTGATCCGGGCCGCGCTGCGCCGCAGCGGCCGGGTCGGCGGCGACCTGGGGTACGTCGAGGCGCACGGCACCGCCACGGAGCTGGGCGACCCGGTGGAGGTGACGGCACTGCGCCAGGCGTTCGACCTGGCCGGCTCCGGCCGCACCGCGCTGGCCTCGGTGAAGAGCCAGATCGGTCACCTCGGCGCGGCGGCCGGGGTGGTCGGCCTGGTACGCGCCGTGCTGGCGGTGCACCACGGGCTGATCCCGCCGAACGTCGACTTCCGTCGGCTCAACCCACGGCTGGGCCCCGATCCGGCCCCGTTCTACGTCCCCACGAAGGCCCGGCCCTGGCCGGTGGACCGGCCGCGCGTGGCGGCGGTGAGCAGCTTCGGCATCGGCGGTACCAACGCCCACCTGGTCTGCGAGGCGGCCGAGCCGGTCGGCACCGGATCGACGCCGCCGCCGGGCTCCGGCGTGCCGGTGGTGGTGCTCGCCAGCGGCAGCGCCGCCGGCCTGCGCGCCGACGCCGACCGGATCGCCGACTACCTCACGGCCCGGCCCGAGGCCTACCGGCAGGTGCTGCGCCACCTCCAGGCCGGCCGGTCGCCGGGTCGCTGGCGGGCGGCCACCGTCTGCGGCGACGTGGCCGCCGCCGTGGCCTGGCTGCGCACCGCGACCGCCGTCGAGGTCGCCCCCGTCGAGGCGACGCTCATCGCGGTCGCCGGCCCGGTCGGTACGCGGCCGGCGGCCGAGCTCGTCACCGCCTGGCTGGCCGGGCACCCGATCCGGTGGCCGGCCGGGCCGGCGCAGCCGCCCTGGGACTTCCCGCCGCCGGCGTTCGCGCTCGTCGACCACGACTTCGCCCGCGCCTCTCCGCCGTCCGGGGCGACGTCGTCCGCGACCGGGGCGACGCCACCGGCCGAGGCGGCATCGGCGGCAACGCCGGCCGATCAGCGGTGGCCGGCGCGGCTGCCCGAGGCGCAGTGGTTGCACCAACCGCACTGGGTGCGCTGGCGGCACGCGGGGACCGACCCGGGCTCCCGCCGTCCGGCGACGCTCGTGATCATGGCGGCGGAGCCACCGTCGCCGGTCGCGCTCCGCGCGTTCGCGGCGTCCCACGCCCGGGTGGTGGCCGTCACCGCCGCGGACGGCTTCGCCCGGCTCGGACCGGACAGCTACCAGGTGGACCCGGCCGACCCGGGCTCGCTACGCCGGCTGCTCGACGCGCTCACCGACGCCGCCTCCCCGGCCGGAGCCGGGCACGGTGGGGTCGAGTGGCTGCACGCGCTGCCGCTGGCCGTCGACGGACCGGTCGACGCGGAGACGCTGGCCCACTCGTACCGGGCCTGCGTCGACACCCCGGCGGCGCTGCTGGCGGCCGTCGCCGGGCTGCCCCACCGGCCCCGGCTGCGCGCCTGGTGGCTGTCGCACCAGGCGCAGCCCGTGGTCGGCGACGTGCACCGGCCGGAGCTGGGCCTGCTCGCCGGGGTGTGCGAGGTCGCACCCCAGGAGAGCGCCGTCGAGAGCCACTGGTTGGACCTGCCGGGACCCGACCCGGCGGACTGGGCGCCGACGCTCGCGGCGCTGCTGGCGCAGGAGACACCGCCGCCCCGGCGACTCGCGCTGCGCGACGGCTACTGGTGGGAACAGGCGCTGTTACCGGTACGCCCGCCGACCGCGCCGACGCGTCCGCTGCCGCCCGGCCCGGCCGTGTACGTGGTCCTGGGGGGCACCGGTGGTATCGGCGGCAGCATCGCGGCCTGGCTGCTGGAACAGGGCGACTGCCGGGTGATCCTGCTGGCGCGGCGCGGGCTGCTGCCGCCCGGGCTGACGCGCTGGGCCGATCGCGTCGACCTCGTCGAGGCGGACCTGGCCGAGATCGGTCCCGACGAGCTGATGGCACGGCTCGACGCCCGGACCGGACGGGTCGACGGGGTGGTCCACGCCGCGGGGATCGCGGCCGGCGGGTTGATCAGCCGACGGGACGCCACCGCGATGCGCCGGGCCACGGCGGGCCGGACCCACGGCGCGCTGCTCGTGGAGCAACTGGTCGCGCGCCACCGGCCGGCCTTCGCCGTCTACTGCTCGTCGATGTCGGCGCAGCTCGGCGGCGTCGGCCAGCTCGACTACGCCGCCAGCAACGGGCTGCTCGACGCCTTCGCCCGGCACCGGGCGACGGGGAACGACACCACGCTGCGGATCTGCGTCGACTGGGACGTCTGGAACGAGGTGGGCCTGGCCCGGGACGCCCTGCCCACCGACGCCCGGCACCGGGCGCACCTGACGGTCGGCCTCCGCGTGGACGAGGGGCGACGACTCTTCGCGCAGGCCCTGCGGCTGCGGCTGCCGCACCTGCTCGTCTGCACCACCGCGCTGGAGCGGGCGCGGGAGTTCTACTCGCCACCGGCCGGCACGCAGGTCGCGGCGCCCGCCGTGCTGCCCCCGTCGGCCGCCGACCAGGTCGGCGGATGGCTCTGCGACTGGCTGGGCACCGAACGGATCGACCCGGCCGCCTCCCTGTACGACCTGGGCGCCGACTCGCTGCTGATGCTGGACCTGATCGACCAGGCCAAGGAGCACTTCGGCGTCAGCCTCAGCCTGTCCCAGCTGAGCCACCGGGTGAGCCTGGCCGAGGTGCTGGGGCTCCTCGGCGAGCCGGTCCGTCACGACGAGCCCGCCGGGCCCGCCGTGGCGGTGGAGGTCTGGCAGACCGGCCGGGGGCGTTCGGTGCTCTGCCTCGTCCACCCGGTCGGGGGCGACGTCCAGGCGTACCGGCCGCTGGTGTCGGCACTCGACCCGGCGCTCACGGTCTGCGTCATCGCCGATCCCGCCCTGGCCCGCCCCGGGCAGCAGGCCTGGTCGCTCGCGGAGCGGGCCGCGCGGTACCACGCCGCGCTGCGGGACCGGTTCCCTCCCGACGAGTGGCGCTGGCGGCTCGCCGGGTGGTCGTTCGGCGCCTGGGTGGCGCTCGGGATGGCGGCGGAGGCCGAGTCGGCCGGCCAGCCGGCGGACGAGCTCTACCTGCTCGACCCGCCACCGCCGGACGCCGCGCCGGCCTTCGAGGCGTACGACGAGGAGCGGCTCGCCGCGCTCTTCGCCCACGAGCTGGGGGCGGCGACCGGCGCGGACACCCCGGCTTCGGCGTACGTGGACGCGCTGGCGCGCTGCTGCCGGGCCAACCTGGCGAGCATGGCGCGGCACGCCCTGCCCCGGCTGGCGGGTACGCCCGGCCGGCTCTGGCTGGCGGGCCGCCCGACGGCCGGTCTGCCGGCGCTCGGTACGCCGCAGGAGCAGGCCCGGCAGTGGCGGACGCACCTGGCCGGGCTCGCGTGGCAGCTCGTCGACACCACCCACTACGGCATCGTCGGGACGCCGAACGCCCGGGCCGTGGCCGAGACCATCAACGAGGCGGTGAGCTGACCGTGCGACGCTGGACCTGCCGGGCCCGCGAGGTGGCTGCCACACCGGCCGTCGATCCGGGGGCCGTGCGATGAACCCCTACCAGTCGCTGCCGTCGCGGTCGTTCTGGCGCAGCGCGGTGGCCGAGCCGGAGATGTTGGCCATCGGTGAGGTGTGGACGCCGAAGTTCGGCATCGCCCCGGACGATCCGGTCCTCACCGCCGGCTCCTGCTTCGCCCGCCACCTCGGTCCCGCCCTGCTCGACGAGGGCATGAACTGGCGCGAGGTCGAGTTGCCCCCGCCCGGGCTGACCGAGGCCGAACGGCGGGCCCGCCACTACGGCGCGTTCTCCTTCCGCACCGGCACCATCTACACCGCCGCCACCCTGCGGCAGTGGCTGGCCTGGGCGCTGACGGACGACACCGGGCCCGACGAGGTCTGGCGCGAGGGTGACCGGTTCTTCGACCCGTACCGGCCGTCGGTCGAACCCGACGGGTACGCCTCGGCCGAGGCGACGCTGGCCGCCCGCCGGTCCACCCTGGCGGCGATCCGGGCGGCGATCGCCGAGGCGGGTTGCCTCATCTTCACCCTCGGCCTCACCGAGGCGTGGCGGGACCGGGTCACCGGCACCGTCCACCCGGTCTGCCCGGGCACCGTCCGGGGCGACTTCGACGCCGGGCGGCACGTCTTCCACAACTTCACGGTGGCCGAGGTGCACCGGGACCTCTCCGCCGCCGTCGCGCTGCTGCGTGCCGCCAATCCCCGGCTGAACGTCCTGCTGACCGTCTCGCCGGTGCCGCTCACCGCGACGGCGACCGGGGCACACGCGCTGACCGCCACCACGTACTCCAAGTCGGTGCTGCGGGCCGCGGCGGGCCAACTGGCCCAGGAACACGACCACGTCGACTACTTCCCCTCGTACGAGCTGATCACCGGCTTCCCGTTCCGGGGGGTCTTCTTCGCGCCGAACCTGCGCGCCGTCACACCGGAGGGGGTCGCCTTCGTCATGCGGCACTTCTTCGACGCCCTCGCCCGGGGATCCGCCGCGGCCCGGGCGGCGGATCCCACCGCGACGACGCCCGACCGTTTCGCCGACGCCGCCGACGGAGGTGACCTCCACTGTGACGACGCCGTCCTCGACCGGTACCGCGCCGGCCAGATTCCTGCTGCTGGGTGACTCGCACGCGGGACCGATCGCCCGCGCGGCGACGGCGGCCGGTCTCCCCTTCGCCGGTGGGCCGGTCGGCTCGGGGCGTGACTTCAACGTCGGCTTCTTCGACGTACGCGACGACGGCCTGGTGTTCCGGGACGCGGCGGTGGAGGAACGCCACCGCGGCTTCCTGGCCGACCTGGGCGTGGCGGACCTCGGCCGGCTCGCCGTCCCGCTGGTCTCGACGTTCGGCCTCAGCGCCCACTTCTTCGCCACCACCGAGAACTGGCGGATCTACCGGGCGGGCGACGGCGCCTTCCCGGCGGGTTTCCTCGCCAGCGGGCTCTTCGACGACATCGTGCGCGCGATGGCCCGCGACGCCCTGGCCTTCTACCGCCACGCCCTCGGCATGGGGCTGCGCGTCCTCGCGGTGCTGCCACCGCAACGGGTGCCGGGCATGTCCGACCCGCTGGTCTTCATGGCGGCCCAGGAGACGATCCGCCGCGCGCTCGTCGCGCTCGGCGTGGAGATCGTGGATCTGCGGTCCCGGGTCACCGACGGGACGGGCCGGCAGCGGGCCGCGTTCTGCGAGCCGGACGACCCGATCCACGGCAACCTCGCCTTCGGCCGGCTGATCGTGGCCGACCTGCTGGCGCGGGGACTGTGACACCGAACCCAGGAGGGAACGAGATGGAAGAGCACGTCCTTGCCGCCGTCGAACGGGTGACCACCCGCCCGCCGGAGGCCTACGACACCATCACCGTCCGTCCGATCTCACCGGTCATCGGCGCGGAGGTCTCCGGCCTCGACCTCGCCACGGAACTGTCGGACAAGCAACTGGCCGAGGTCAGGCACGCCTTCCTCGACCACCACGTGCTGGTCTTCCGCGACCAGGTGATCTCCGCCGAGGACCACAAGCGCTTCGCCGGCCACTTCGGCGAGTTGCGCCGCCAGCCCCTGGCCGACCTCGACGGCGGCGACCCCGCCATCCTGGAGATCGCCGCCGGCCGGGAATCGCGGTTCGTGGCCGGCGAGGACTGGCACACCGACGGCACCGCCGAGGCCGAGCCGTCGCTGGGCTCCATGCTCTACGTCACCAGGACCCCGGAGATCGGCGTCGGCGGCGACACGCTCTGGGCGAACATGCACCTGGCGTACGAGATGCTCTCCCCACCGATGCGGACCTTCCTCGACGGCCTGACCGCGATCCACGACGGCCTGATCCCGTGGCAGGGTCACACCCCGCCGCCGGAGTACGTCGTGCCGAAGAGCGAGCACCCGGTCGTCGTACGCCACCCGGAGACCGGCCGGCGGCTGCTCTTCGTCAACGCCGGTTTCACCTCGCACATCGTGCAGCTCTCCCGGCCGGAGAGCCGGGCGCTGCTGGACATGCTCTTCGGTTGGGTCGCCCAGCAGCCGATCCTGAGCTGCCGGGTCCGCTGGACGCCGAACACGCTGGTGTTCTGGGACAACCGCTGCACCCAGCACCACGCCGTGTGGGACTACTACCCGCACTCCCGCTACGGCCAGCGGGTGACCATCAACGGCAGCCGGCCGACCGGGTGACCGGACGGCCGGATCGCGGCCGGCCACACCGCCGGCCGCCCCGGTCAGGCGGTCAGGCGGTCAGGCTCGCACGATCTGCTCGGTGTAGGCCCAGTCCGCGTCGAGGGCGGCGTCCCGTTCGTCCGTCAGGCCGGCCAGGTCCGCGCCCGCGACACGGCCGGCGCCGGCGACCCGGTCCCGCAGGATGCGGGCCGTGACCACGGCGGCCCGGGTGCCCTGGGCGGTGACCGGGTCCAGGTGGTAGCCGGCGTCGCCGACCAGGCACCAGCCCGGCCCGCTCATCGGCCGGCGCAGCATCCGCATCCGGCCGGCACCGCCGATCGGCGTGGTCCGCCGGCCGGCGGCAACGGCCGGGCCGAGGTGCGGATCGTCGCGCACCATCCGCTCGAACGAGCGCGCCGGGTGCCGGCCGGATTCGTCGATCAGGCTCTGGTGCAGGTCCACCGCGACGCACCACTGCTTGTCGCCGCACGGCGTCGAGATGAGCACGCTGCGGTCCTGCAACGAGAAGTAGGAGCGGTCGGTGGGCAGCGGCAGGTTCTCGTAGTACGCCAGCAACGCGAACCACGGTGACTCGACGACCCGGTAGGCGGTCGCACCCACGCGTTCCGCGTTGCGCGACAGCCGGCCGTCCGCCAGCACCAGCAGGTCACAGGTGATCTCGCTGTCGAGGGTGCCGTGCCGGACGGTCGCCCCGCGTACCCGACCGGCGTCGATCGTGATATCGCGTACCCGGGCCGGGCGCAGCACGGTGACGTTGCCCCGGCTGCGCGCCGCGGCCAGCAGCGCCGGATCCAACACCTCACGCGGCACGCTCATCCGGTACGAGTACGCGTCCTCGCGCGGGTAGACCCGCTCGACGACGTCCTGGCCGATGCGCTGGGTGTCGCCGTAGGTGCGCGGGGCGCCACAGGCCAGGACCGTCTCCAGCAGGCCGAGCTCGGCCCAGGCGAGGTTTCCGGAGCGGTCCCAGGTGGCCTGCTGCGGCCAGAACGTGGTGGCCCGCGAGGCGTCCAGGACGAGGATCCGCTCCGCGTACGGCGCGAGGGCCCAGGCGGTGGACGCCCCCGCGATCCGGCCGCCGACCACGACGACCTCCCAGTGGCCGCCGATCATGCCGGGACCGGCCCGGCGCGGTGGTGCTCCGGCGGGCTCCCGACGTCGTCACGCGGCACGACTCAGTCTCCCATCCGTGATCGGCCCGGGGAAGGGAGCAGCCCGGCCGCCGGGGGCCGGATTCGCACGACGGATCCCCGGAGCACGTCGCGACGGATGGAGACCGCCGGAAGGGGTCTCTTATTACTGGCCGATTACCCAAGACCATTAAATTCACCCAGGTCAGCGGGCTTCCGTCCGGACGTGGGGTGCAATGTGAACAGACAGACGATCGCGCGGCCGGAGCCCAGGCTCGAAGTCCGGGACCTCGGGTGGCGAGAGCTGTGGGCGGGCGCGCGACTGCTCGCCCAGGCGTACGAGAACGGCGCCATCTGGGCCGCCGCCGGCTCGCTCCCCCGGTGGCAGCGGAGGTCGGCGCTGACCGCGCTGTACCTGGCCGAACTGGCGGTCGCCCAGCTGATGAGCTCGGGCATCACCCTCGCCGCGTACCGCGCCGACCGGCTCGACGGGATCCTCGTCCTCTACGGCGACGAACGCACCACGCCGTGGTGGGGATGGGCCCTGCGCTCGGTGGCCTGCCTGCTGGCGGGGCCACGGGCCGTGGTGCACGCGGTCCGGATCTCCAACGCGCTGGACCGGATGCGCCCGAGCCGCCCGCACGTGTGGTTCGCGGTGCTCGGCCGGCGGGTCGACTCGGTCGGCGTCGGCTACGTCCTCATGCGCGCCGGCCAGGCGCGGGCCGAGGCTCTCGGCCTGCCGGGCTACCTGGAGACCTCGGCCGGCCCGGAGCAGGTGCAGATCAACGAGATGCTCGGCTGGACCTCGGTGGACGAGTACGTGCTGAGCACCGGAAGCGTCATCAGGACGATGTGGCGCGACGGCGCGGTGCGGTCATGACCGCGGCCGGGCTGTGCCGTGGACTGGACACGCTGTTCGCGGTCCCGCCGGAGCACCGGCTCGACGACGTCGACCGCGCGTCGGCGAGACAGCTGCTCGGCTGCGACGACCACACGCTGTCCACGTTGCTCGACCGGGGGCTCCAGGCCAGCGGCGAGGCGGGCGAGGAGCGGTTCGACTCGCGCGACCTGTTCAACCTGGCGTTGTACTCCGGCACCGGCGCCACCGTGCCGGAGCAGGCCTTCGCGTACTCGCTGCGGTGGATGCGCTCGTCGACCGAGGAACTGCTCGCGCCCCGCGCCTCCCGGTTCGCGCTGCGGGTCGCCTGCGCCGCCGACCGGTGCGGCCCGGAACCGACCAGCATGCTGGCCCTGCCGCGCCCCGAACGCCTCGGCGGCGCGGTGCACGACCTGACGGTCGAACCCGCCGGCGGCGTCACCGGGCCGAGCGGCGACACCGTCGTCCGTACGGCGTCGGAGCTCGCGATCACCGCCACCGTGCACACCCGCGGCGAGCAGGCCGAGCTGCGCTCCCCGGAGCTGCGCGCGATCGCCGCCGAGTTCGCCGCGATGGACCTGCGCTGGGTCAAGCTGCCCGCGGCGTTGCAGGACGACGTCGACCTGGTGACCGGGCACGGCGTGGCGAGCTGCGACTCGGCGAGCCGGTACCTGGCCCGCCGCTGCGTCCGGGCCGGCTTCCCGGCGGTCACCAGGATCGGCTGGGTGGTCGGCATGCTCGACCTGGTCCACGCCTGGGTCGAGGTCGAGGACGCCGACGGAGTCACCAAGGTCATCGACCCGGTCTTCGCGCTGTTCTCCGCCACCGTGCGTGGCACCAACCCGCTGCTGCGCGACCCGGCCGTCGCGCTGCGCACCAACCGGCTCGTCCCGACCGGCCTGTCCACCGGGCGGGCCGTGGCCGAACACCGGTGCGCCGACCGACCGGCGGCGGCCCGGGTCACCACGAAGATCCTCCCCGCACCGACGCGCCCCGAGGAGGGGTCATGAGTACGACCGACACGATTCCCGAGTTCCTCACCACGTTCCTGCGCGCCAGATGCCCGGACCTCGACCCGGTCGGGCCCGACGACGACCTCGTGGACACCGGGGTCCTGAACTCGATGCACTTCGTCGAGCTGCTCTACCTGATCGAGGCGGAGCTGGGCACGGAGATCTCCCTCGACGAGGTGAGCACGGACGACTTCCGCACCGTCTCCCGGATCACGCGACGTTTCTTCACCCCGGGGCAGGGCCCCGGCGCGACACCCAAGGAGTAGCAATGTTGGAGACCCGCGTCCGCGAGGTGGTCGCCTCGGTGTTCGGTGTCGCACCGGACGAACTGCCCGCACACCTGGCCCCGGAGACCCTGGAGGGCTGGACGTCGCTGCGCCAGATCCAGCTCATGATGGCGCTCGAGAACGCGTTCGGCATCGAGATCGACCCGAACCTGCTGCCGGCCCTCGCGTCCGGCCCGGCGATCGTGCGGTTCCTCGAGGAGACGCTCGCGGTCCCGGAGGGGACGAGCCGGTGAGGGCGTACCACCCGCACCTGCGTACGGTGCACGACGTCGTCGCCTTCCACGCCGAGCAGCGGCCCGACCATCCGGCGATACGCTGCGAGGACCGCTCGGTCAGCTACGCGCAACTGCACCGGTCGAGCAACCGGACGGCGCACGCCCTGCGGCGTGCCGGGGTCACGGCCGGGCACCGCGTCGCCTATCTCGGCAAGGAGTCCGAGCACTACTACGACGTCCTCTTCGCCTGCGCCAAGACCGGCACCGTGCTGGTCCCCATCAACTGGCGGCTGCGCGCCGGCGAGATCCAGCACATCATGGGCGACTCCGGCAGCACGGTCCTCTTCTGCGACGAGGACCTCCTGGACACCGTCGACAGGCTGCGACCGGACCTGCCCGAGCTGCGCGAGGTCGTGTCGCTGGCCGGATTCACCGGCTGGCAGGCCGACGAGGACGGCGACCTGGACCCGTCCTGGCCCGACGGACAGCCCCTGGCCCAGGTGTACACCAGCGGCACGACCGGCAACCCCAAGGGCGTCGTGCTGGCCCACCGCAGCTTCTTCGCGGTACGGGACGCGCTCGCCTCCGAGGGCCTCGACTGGATCGACTGGCGACCGGACGACGTGAGCCTGATCGGCATCCCCGGGTTCCACATCGGCGGGCTGTGGTGGTCGATCCAGGGATTCAGCGCCGGCATCACCAACGTGTCGGTACGGGTGTTCGTCGGGCACGAGGCGGTCCGCCTCGTCCGGCAGCACGGCGTCACCACGGCGTGTGTCGTACCGGCCCAGTTGCAGATGATGCTCGCGCCGCCCCGGCCGAAGCGGGACGACTTCACCTCGCTACGCAAGATCGTCTACGGCGGGTCGCCGATCTCCGAGGCGCTGCTCGGCCGCAGCATCGAGATGTTCGGCTGCGAGTTCGCGCAGATCTACGGCCTGTCCGAGAGCGGAAACACGGCGGTCTGCCTGCCGCCGTCGGAGCACGTCGTCGGCGGGCCCCGGATGCAGGCGGCCGGCCGGCCGTACCCGGGCTTCGGCGTGAAGGTCATCGACGGGGCGGGCCGCGTCCTGCCGCCGTTCGAGGTCGGCGAGATCTGCCTGCGTACCCCGGCCCGGATGGTCGAGTACCGGGGCCTGCCCGAGGCCACCGCCGCGGCCCTGGTCGACGGCTGGCTGCACACCGGCGACGCCGGCTACCTGGACGACGAGGGCTTCCTGTTCGTCCGCGACCGGATCAAGGACACGATCATCGTGGCCGGCGAGAACGTCTATCCGGCGGAGATCGAGAACGCGGTCTGCGCGTATCCGGGGGTGGTCGAGGCCGCCGCCGTCGCCGTGCCGCACGAGCACTGGGGCGAGGTCGTGCACTGCTTCGTGGTGACCCACCCCGGCCAGCCCACGACCGCGCGCGAACTCACCCCGTTCCTGCGGGGGCGGATCGCCGACTTCAAGATCCCGGCGAGCTTCGAGTTCGTCGACCAGCTGCCCCGCAACCCCAGCGGAAAGCTCCTCCGGCGAGAGCTGCGGGAAAGGTTCTGGCAGCACCTGGACCGGCGCGTGGCCTAGCGGCCCGACCCGTCCCGTTCCGGCTCCACGACCCTCACCCTCCACGCAAAGGCGGAACCCCATGCACATTTCCCTGCGTCACCACAGTGACCGCGTCGCGCTCTCGACGGGCAACCCCAACCGGATCTCGCTCGCCTACTCCGAGGATCCGCGAGCGGTCGCGAAGAGACTTCCCCGACGCGCCGACGGCGAGCCGAAGAACGTGCTCCTGCTGGGCGCGAACGGGTTCGTCGGCATGCACATGCTGCGTGAACTCCTCGGCGACACCCGGGTCGCCACGGTCTACGCCCTGGTTCGCCGCAAGGGCGACAAGTCCGGGCAGGACCGCATCGCCCGACAGCTGCGGAAGTACAAGATGGACCTGCCCGACACCGGAAAGCTGTCGGTCCTGGAGGGCAGCTACCTGGAGCCGGCGATGGGGCTGGCGCCCGCCGACTACGACGAACTTCTGACCGAGGTCGACGTGGTGATCGACGCCGCGGGCGCGACGACGCACGACTACCCGTACGCCCGATACCGCCAGGAGAAGGTCCTGCCGACGCTCCGGCTCGCCGAGTTCTGCCTGCGGAAGCGGTTCAAGACGCTGCACGTCATCGGCTCGGTCGGCAGCGAGGTCTACCAGCAGTGGCGCGACTTCTACCGCAACAGCTTCTTCTACACCGGCTACAGCCGGATGAAGTGGGTCGTCAAGCACATCAGCCTGCGGGCGAACCGCGACGGCGTGCCGATCCACATCTACCAGGCGCCGTTCGCGCTGGGCGGCCCGAGCACCGGGTTCAAGGACCCCGGGATGGAGTACTCGTTCTGGAACATGATCTCGCACGTCCTCCAGCTCGGGATGGTCTGGAACTCGGAGGTCACCAGCCCGGTCGTGGCGGGTGACGTGCTGGCCCGGTCGGTGGTCGCCAACGCACTGTCGAACGCGCCGCGGGTGATCAGCTTCCCGGTGACCCCCGTGACCACGCGGGAGATCGCCGAGCGGTTCGATCTGAAGCTGGTGCCGTGGCCGGTGTTCCGGCGCGAACTCGTCCGCCAGCACCGGTTCCGGGCCGGCCAGATCGACTGGTCGAAGCCGGTGGCCAGCATCCGGCGCGGCCGGCAGCAGTCCCGGTTCGTCGCTTCGCTGTTCCCCCGGTCGTTCCACACCCTGCTGAACAACATCCACACGGCTGCCGCCAACCCGACGATCGTGCGGGCCGACGCCGACCTGCCGTCGATCGACGTCATGGAGAACAACGCCAGGCGGATCCGCAAGCTCGGCAGGTACCTGCCCGAGAAGACGCTGGTTCCCGCTTCCGTTCCCGTCCCCGTTCCCGCCTCCGTCAGCGCGCCGGTTTCCGCCCCCGAACCGGTGCCCGTCGGGGCCGCCTGACCGCAGGTGGCGACTGCTGCCGGCTGGCCTGGTGCCCGACCAGGCCGGCCGGCGACGGAACGGACCGTGGCAAGGCGGATCCGGCCTGCCCGTTCCTCGCGGACGACGGTGGACCGGTCGCGCGCCGCGCCAGCGCTCACGCCTCGCGGACGAACTCCATGTCCATCCAGTCCACCCAGGTTGCGCCGTCGGGCAAGCGCTCCCACTTCGCGGCCATCGTCTGGCCGCCCGAGTCGATGGTCAGCGTCGCGCGCATCGTGTCCCCGGTGAACGTCCAGACACCGGCCTCGTCGACGCTTGCCCGCATCTCGCCATATCCGCCCTGGTCGTCGAACGCCCGCATCCGCAGCCGGCCGGCGTCGGCCGGGTCCGGGTCGCCGATCATCTCGATCACCTGCACTCGGCCCTCACCCATCCGCACGTCGACGTGGTGCACCAGAAACCCGCCGCCCGGGAACCACTCGTAGGCGTCCGTGCCGGCGATCTGCACGCCGTCCACCGTGCGGCCACTGGATCTCCACCGTCCGACCAGGGGTTCGAGCCGCTCGATCACCGCAGTCACACTCCTGTCCTCGTGTAAGCTGTTAAGCACAAGCTAACACCAAGGGGTGTGGATGGACGAGGTGTTCGTTGCCGTGGCCGACCCGACCCGCCGCGGGATCCTCCTCCTCACCCGCGACCGCGAGGTCCCAGCCGGCGAGATCGCCGCGCAGTTCCCGATGATCAGCCGGCCAGCCGTCTCGCAGCACCTGCGTGTCCTGACTCACGCCGGCCTGCTCCACGTGCGACGCGACGGAAGCCGCCGCCTCTACCGGCTGCGGGCTGAAGGCTTCGCCGAGGCGGCTGGCTTCCTGGACACCATGTGGGCGGCCCGGCTCGACCACCTCAAGCGGGAAGTGGAGAAGGAACACCGAGGATGATCGAGCGCACCATCTGGATCGAAGCCCCGCCCGAGGTGGTCTGGCGCTTCTTCACCGACCCGGCGCGCATGGCCCGCTGGCTCGGTCCGGCCGACCTCGACCCCACGCCGGGCGGCGAACTGACGTTCCAGCTCTCCGACGGCCCACGGCCCGTCGTGCGCGGCCGCTTCACCGAGCTTCGGCCGTACGAGAAGATCGTCTTCACATTCGGCTGGGACCCGACGCCTGGCGTGCCCGATCTGCCGCCCGGCTCTTCCCAGGTCGAGGTGACCCTGTCGGCGCAAGCCGGCGGCACCCTGCTGACCCTGCACCACATCAGCCTGCCGCCCAACCTCGTCGCAGACACCTGCACCGGCTGGACCGGCTTCCTCGGCACTCTCAAAGCGGAAGCCGCGAACGCATAGGGCGCTGTCCATGCACTTTCACCGGGTCTGATCGGTCAGGCGGCGTACCGCCGAGGCGGCTGCCCGCACCAATTTCCGCCATCCACTCTGTCCCGCCATCCGGTCGGGCAGGCGACCGATCCCGCCCGACGGGCCCGCCCAACCGGGCGCGCTGACCTGCGAATCAGCGGCGAACTACCACTAATCGCCTGACTCGCCACTCGTCGGGCTGTCCGGACCCAAGCTGTGAGAACCGGCCTAGTCCGACCAACCGGCACCCTTGCAATCAATATTGGATCTATGAATACTTCGACTCCTCCGATCGGGTGACCCCCATCACCTGGTCGACTGCCCGGGGCTGCCCGAAAGGCAGCTCGTGCTCAGCTCCATGGAGGTACCACATGCGACTCTCCGGGTCCCCGCTGCGCCATGCCGCCGCGCTCTCCGTGGCCGGCGCGCTGGTCGTCGGCACACTGGCCGGCGCTCCCGCTCAGGCCGCACCCGCGACGCCCGCCTCCCCCGACCAGGCCACCGCGCTCGCCGCCGCACTCGGCGACCGCTCGGCCGGGGCGTACGCCGGGGCCGACGGCGCCATGGTCGTCACCGTGACCGACGACGCCGCCGCCCGAAAGGTCCGCGCGGCCGGCGCGACCCCGAAGCTCGTCACCCGTGGCGCGGACGAGCTCGCCCGGGCCACCGCCACCCTCGACGGCGCCGCACGGGTCGCCGGCACCGCGTGGTGGACCGACCCGGCGACAAACCAGGTCGTCGTCTCCGTCGACAGCACGGTGACCGGCGCTAAGCTCCACCGCGTCGAGGCCGTCGCCAAGCGACTCGGCGGCGCCGTGCGCATCGAGCGGGAGGCCGGGACGCTCAGCACCCGGGCCGCCGGCGGCGAGGCCATCTACGCCGAGGGTGGCGGTCGCTGCTCGCTCGGCTTCAACGTCCGCAGCGGCGACACGTACTACTTCCTCACCGCCGGGCACTGCACCGACATCACCCCCAACTGGTACGCCGACTCCGGGCAGAACAGTCTGCTCGGCTCCGGCGGCACCGGCAGCTTCCCTGGTGACGACTACGGGATCGTCGAGCACCGCGACGCGGGCGCCGCCGACGGCAGCGTCTACCTCTACGACGGCACCACCCGGGACATCACCGGTGCGGCCGACGCCTTCGTCGGGCAGTCGGTGCAGCGCTCCGGCAGCACCACCGGCCTGCACGGCGGCACCGTCCAGGCCACCGGCGCCACGGTCAACTACGCCGAGGGCACCGTCACCGGCCTGATCCGCACCACGGTCTGCGCCGAGCCGGGCGACAGCGGCGGCGCGCTCTTCAGCGGGAGCACCGCCCTCGGCCTGACCTCGGGCGGCAGCGGCAACTGTTCCTCCGGCGGGACCACCTACTTCCAGCCGGTCACCGAGGCGCTGAGCGTCTACGGGGTGGAGATCGTCTGATCGACGTCACACCTGTGGGGGCCGCCGGGACACCGGCGGCCCCCGCTGCCTTCGGCCGGGCTCGTGGATCCCCGTGACAAGCGGCGGCTAGTCTGCGCGGGTGAGGGAGACGACGTTCTGGAGCAGGCTCGATGGTTGACGCCGACGACGTCCGTCGCCTGGCGCTGACGCTGCCGCACGTGACCGAGATCGACAGCGAGGGCTTCGACTTCCGGGTCGCCGACAAGGGGTTCGTCTGGTCCTATCCCGAGCGCAGACCCGGCACGTCGCGCCTCATCCGGACCGACATCGCGGTGCTGTACGTGGGCGACGAGGCGGAGAAGCAGGCGTTGCTCCTCGGCGAGCCCGAGGTCTTCTTCACCACGTCCGCGTACGACGGGCTGCCGCTGGTCATGCTGCGGCTGGCGCAGGTGGAGGTCGATCGCCTGAGCGAACTCGTCACCGACGCGTGGCGGATGCGCGCCCCGGGCCCGCTCGTCGGCGACCTCGACGAGGGCACCGACTCGGCAGGCCCGGGTCCGCGCAACGATCGGCAGGCCGGGTAGCGGTCGTCAGTCGACGCAGTGCGCGTGGCGGGCGCTGCGTTCGGCCAGCCACAGCCAGCGGCGCTGGATGTCACCGCCGGTCGCGGCGACCATGTCCAGCGCGTCGCCCCGCACCGCTGCGAGCGCGTCCGCCGTCGCCGGCGGGTCGTCCAGCAGGGCGGCCCCGGCCCGGAAGGCCTCGGCCTCGGCGTCGCCGCCGAACCGGGGAGCCACCTCGTCCCGCCAGAAGTCCGCCCACGCCAGGCCCGGGTTCCAGGTGAAGCGGGCGTACGCCAGGTAGCTGATCTCGTTGGTGGGGTGGTACGCCGACGCCTCGGCGAAGATCGTGAGGCCGCGTATCCCGGCGCCGCCGGCCCGGGTGCCCATGTCGGCGTACATCTCGGGCACCCAGGAGTGTCGCTGCCGGTTCCACTGGGACCCGGCGTGGGTGCGCAGCACGTTGGTGGTGTGCGGGAGCTTCTCGACGTGCGCCGCCGTGAGCCGGTCGCGGTTCTCGTACCAGAAGCCCCGGTTGACGCAGTACTGGTAGGCCACGTCGTCGGGCAGCTCGGCCAGCGGCTTCTGCGCGTCGAGATCGAAGATGTTGTCCCAGTAGACCTCGACCAGGTGCCGCAGCGGGACACCCGCCGGGCCCTTGCGGCGGGCGGTCTCCAGGAGCGTGGGATAGACCGAGCGCATGGCCTCGTACGACCAGGAGGTGCGCTCGCCGCCCGTGCGGGCCGTGCAGCGGTGGCAGGCGCAGCTGCCGTAGTCGCCCGTCTCGAAGTTGATGCCCCCGACGGGCAGGGTGTCCAGCAGCCAGTCGACGGCGTCGCGGTTCCAGGCGAGGTTGTCCGGCTGCGAGGGGCAGGCGGCCATCATGTACTCGCTGGCCGGGAAGTGCAGGTCGCCGAAGTCGTCGATGTCGAAGCCGACCTTCTTCGGCAGCTCGGCGGCCAGGTCGGGTCGCTGCCGCAGCCAGGTGGCGAGGTTGAAGCGGTGCCGGCCGTCGAAGTAGATGCCGCCGTAGGCGTTGACGCCGATGCCGGCGATGATGCGTACGCCCCGGGCGTTGGCGTACTCGCACAGCTCGCGGGCCGCCTCGACGCCGCCGTGGGCGTCGCGCAGCAGCCCGTAGACCACGATGCCGCCGATCCGTTCGCGGCTGCAGAAGTCGACCAGCCGGCGGTAGTCGGCGCCGAACGCGTCGGCGGACTTGGCGTACGGGTTGAGTGCCCCGAGCTCCTGCTGGCCGAGCTGGCGCAGATCCCAGTTGGTGGAGTGGTCCCACGTCCACAGCGTCCGCAGCGGCATCCCGGGCGATCCGGTGCGGACACCCAGGGGCAGGCCGGCCGGCGTGGCCAGGGTGAGCAGTTCCCGCGCGGCGTAGACCAGACCGGCGAAGGGGTCACCGGTGAGCCGGATGGCACCCCGCTCGGGCACCTCGATGCGGTAGCCGCCCTCGGGCAGCGCCGGGTCGACGTCGAGGTCGACCGTCGTACCCTCGGCGGTCTCCCCCAGGCCCTGGGCCAGCAGTTGGGCGGCGTACGGCGCGGACGCGGCGCCCCGCACGCGGATTCCGGTGATCTGGCGGTACTGCGACATCATGACCTTCCGTGGGGTGGAGGGATGGCGGCCAGGTAGTCGGCCACGTCGATGGCCGTCCACACCCGGTGCCGCCAGTAGGGGTCCTCTTCGCAGAGGGCGCGGGCGGCGGTGGCGTCGGCGGCCCGCAGGACGAGGACGGAGGCGCCGAGGTCCGCCCGCGCCCCGGCGATCAGGGCGGTGCCGTCGGCGAGCAGCGCCTCGACGCGGGCGAGGTGGGCCTGGCGGTGGGGTTCGCGCCGGACGGCGGCGTCGGCGGCGAACGTGGCGGTGACCAGGAAGGTCGGTTCGAACCTCACGCCCCACCGCCGACCTCGTCGAACAGCCGCTGCATCTCCACCCGGTAGACTGTCTGCGGCCGGCCCGCGCCGGTGCTGACGTGCACGCCGATCTCTTCGGCGTAGCCCGCCGCGCGCAGCGAGTTCAGCAGTCGGCGCGCCGAGCGGACCTCCACCCCGTACGCGTCGGCGAGGCCGCGTGCGGTGACCTCGTTCGGGTCCGTCTGGTGCAGCGCCTCCAGCAGCCGGCGGGTGGACAGCGGTCCGATCCGCAGTTGCTCGGAGATGCGCAGCACCCCGGAGGCGGTCTCGCGCAGCCGCTGCTTGACGGGACTCTCGCGGCTGGAGTAGATCTCCCCGTCGGGGAAGACCACGTGGGTGTCGCCGCTGCCGCGCCCGAGTGCCAGCGCCTTGCGGGCGTTGTCCTCGGCGGCGGCGATGGTGGTGCCGGCGCCGAAGCCGACGGTGTGCGCGACGTCGACGCCACGCAGGGTGAGCAGGGTCGCGTGGCCGGAGCGGTGCCGGGCGATGGCGCTCTCCACGGTGCCCCGGGTGGTGGTGATCAGCAGCGTCCGGTCGTCGATCGTGCTCAGCCTGCCCCGCATCCGCTCGGCGTGTTCCAGTAGCGCCTCGCGCAGCCGCAGGCGTTGCCGTTCCACCTGGTACTGGTCGTGGCCGCGGCCGGTCTGCTCGGCCAACTCGATCAGCATCACCGCGATCTGAGTGGCCCGGGACTGCCGTATCTCCGCGGCGAGCCAGGCCCGGCGCAGGGCGTCGCGGACCGAGGCGCGGGTGTGTTCGACGCGCCAGACCGGCACGCCGCTCTCGCGCAGGTCGCGGTGGACCGCGCCGAGGCAGGTGAGGCACGCCTCGACGGCGCCGGAGGCGTATCGTTCGCGGTGGAAGGCGACGATCTCGTCGAGGCCGGAGAAGAGCAGGCCGGAGGAGTCGGCGATCGGCAGGATCTCGGTGGGCGGGGTCAGGTCGATGTCGTGGTAGGTCTCCCGGACGGTGTCGGCCTCGATGGTGTCGACGCTCACCGTGGGCAGCCTTCCACCGCTGGCCAGCAGCATCCGCGACAGTGTGCGATAGAGGTCGATGCCGGCGTGCGGCATGAAGTCGATCTCGGCGCGCAGGCCGCCGGCGCCGGCCGCGAAGGCGTGCGGGATGCGCCCGGTGAACAGCAGCACCTGACACAGGTCGTCGAGTTCGCGGGCGAGTTCGGGCGCCTGTTCGGGTCGTGTGTACGCGCGGGCGGTCAGCTCCCCGGCGCGTCCCTCGCCGGCCGCGACCTCCTGCACGAGCCGGATCGAGTCCTCCGGTCCGATGATGCCGATCACCTTGTTGCCTCCACGTCGTCGCCGCCCTCGGGGGTGGGCTGCTCAGCCGGTGTGGACGGTGCCCACGACACCGTCGCTGACCGGCGATGCCAGCAGGACCAGCGTGGACGCGACATCCTCCGGCCGGCCAAGGGCGGCCTCGATCTCCGCGACCCGTCCCCCGTCCGCGCCGTTGGCCCGTGCCTCGGCCAACGACCTCCGCATCAGCGGCGTGTCGATGTCGCCGGGACAGAGCGCGTGCACACGGATCCCGTGTGGACGGAGTTGTCGGGCCAGGGTGAGCGCCAGGCCGTGCAGCCCTCCCTTGCTCGCGCCGTAGGGTACCGAGCCCGACCCGTTCTGTACGCCCGCCTTGGAGCCGACGAGCACGAGAACGCCCGACCGGCCGGTGAGGTGCCGCACGGCGTGCTTGGCGACGTGGAACGGCCCGGTCAGGTTGACCGCGATCACCTGGGCCCAGAGCTCGGCGGTGACCTCCCGGACGTCCAGACCCTGCCCGCGCATGACGCCCGCCACGTGCAGCACGGCGTCGATCCCGCCGAGCTCGGCGGCGGCGCCGTCGAGAGCGGCGGAGACGTCGGCCTCGACGGTCACGTCGACCTGCCGGGCACAGGCGCTCGCCCCGCCGTCGCGGGCCTGCTCGGCGGCGCTGGCCGCACCGGCGCCGTCGGCGTCCAGCACGGCCACCGACGCGCCGGCGGCAGCCGCGGCCAGGACGGTGGCCAGGCCGATGCCGGAGGCGCCGCCGACGACGACCACCCGTCGGCCGGACAGCAGCCCGGCCGACGGGGTGTCGCCGGTCACGGACGGACCGTCCGGCGTACCGCCGCCACCACGTCGGCGGCCTCGGGCACGACGGCGGCCTGCAGGGCCGGGGCGGCGGGCATCGGCACGTCCGGGGCGGCCACCCGGGCGACGGGGGCGCGCAGGTCGGCGAAGCACTCCGCGGCGGCCCGGGCGGCGATCTCCGCGCCGAACCCGCCGGTCAGGTTCGCCTCGTGGGCGACGACCAGACGGCCGGTGCGCGCCACCGAGGCGGCGACGGTGTCGAAGTCGAGCGGGTTGAGCCAGCGCAGGTCGATGACCTCGGCCTCGATGCCCTCCTCGGCGAGCTGCCCCGCCGCGTCGAGGGCGGCACCGACCATCCGGGACCAGGCGACCACGGTGACGTCGCCGCCGGGACGGAGCACGCGGGCCCCGCCGACGGGCTCGACCGGGGCGTCGGTGCGCACGGGCCCACGCGTCGGGTAGAGCATCCGCGCCTCGGCGACGATCACCGGATCGTCGCTGACCACCGCGGTACGCAGCATCTGGTACGCGTCGTCGGGGGTGGACGGCAGCGCGAGGCGCAGGCCGGGGGTGTGCGCGAAGTACGCCTCCGGCGAGTGGGAGTGCTGCGCGCAGGCGCCGGGCGAGTAGCCCTGCTGCATCCGGACCACCAGCGGGGCCTTCCACCGGCCGTTGCTGGAGTAGTGGATGGTGGAGATCTGGTTGACGAACTGGTCCATCGCCACGAACGAGAAGTCGGCGTACATGATCTCGGCGATCGGGCGCAGGCCGGTCATCGCCGCCCCGAGGGCCATGCCGAGGAAGCCGGTCTCGGAGATCGGGGTGTCGAAGATGCGGGCGGAGCCGAACCGCTTGTGCAGCCCCTTCGTGGCGCCGAACGGCCCGCCGGGCAGGGCGACGTCCTCGCCGAAGTAGACGGTGTCGTCGCGGGCGTCCAGGGCCCAGGTGAGTGCGGCGTTGACGGCCTGGATGTAGCGCAGGGACTCAGACATGGACGTGCTCCTTGGCGGTCGCCGGGTCCGGGAAGGGCACGGCGCGGGCGGCGGTGACGGCGGCCTCGACCTCGGCGGCCACCTCGGCGTCGATGACGTCGAGCCGGGCGGCGAGCGCGGAATCGGCGGTCTGCCGGATCCGGGCCAGGGGCTCCCGTTCGCGGGCGGCGGCGATCTCGCCGGCCGGCCGGTAGTGCTGCACGTCGCCGCTGTAGTGGCCGACCAGCCGTTCGGTCATGGCCTCCACCATGGAGGGGCCGGAGCCCTCACGGGCCCGGGCGACCGCCTCGGCGACGGCCTCGGCCACCGCGTCGGCGTCGTTGCCGTCGACGACGCGGCCGGGAATGCCGTAGCCGGGGGCGCGTTCGGCGAGCTGGCGGACGCGGACCATGTCCTCGATCCGGGACATCTCGGAGTAGACGTTGTTCTCCACGACCAGCACCAGCGGCAGGTCCAGCACGGCCGCGAGGTTGATCGCCTCGTGGACGTTGCCCTGGTTCATCGCGCCGTCGCCGATGCTGACCAGCGAGACCGCGCCGCTGCCGGTGCGCTGCGCGGTGAGCGCGGCGCCGGCGGCGACCGGCACTCCGGCGCCGACGATGGAGTTCTCCCCGAGGAACCAGCGACTCGGGTCGGACAGGTACGGCGAGGCGGCCCGGCCGCCACAGAGGGCGGAGTCACGCCCCATCATCTCGGCGAAGAGCCCGGCCAGGTCCACGCCCCGGGCGATCGCCCAGCCGTGGCCGCGGTAGGTCGCGGTCACGTGGTCGCCGTCGCGTAGCGCGCGGCAGGCGCCGACCGGAATCGCCTCCTGGCCGTTGCACAGGTGGATCGAACCCGGAATCTCGCCGTCGTCCTTGAGGGCGGCCAGCCGCTCCTCGAACCGGCGGATCCGAGCCATGAGCCGATAGTCGTCCGGCAGACCCATCACACCCCCCTAGCAGTTAGAGCCTTATTCCGGCTCGTTCGTTCCGAAGCCTAGACCAGCCCTGCGAGGCTATGGAAGAGTGCACAAGCAAGTTTCTGGCCGTTATTGGTCTCTAATTGGGGGCAGGTATGGAGATCACCGCCGTCGACTCGGTGGTGCTGGGCGACGCGCACTTCGTCCAGCTGCACACATCGGACGGGCTGGTCGGCGTCGGCCAGTCCGCCTGCTGGGGATATCCCGCCGCGGTGCACGCCGTGGTGGAGGCGTTCCGTCCCCATCTGCTCGGCGCCGACCCCAGCCGCGTCGAGCACCACTGGCACCACCTCTACCGGATGGGCCCGTTCCGGGGCTCGGTGCTCTCCGCGGCCGTCTCCGCGGTGGACATCGCCCTGTGGGACCTGCTCGGCAAGCGTCTCGGCGTGCCGGTCTGGCAGCTGCTGGGCGGCCGGGTACGCGAGCGGATCCGCCTGCACCTGCTGCTGCCGGGCACCGGCGCGGACGCGCTGGCGGCACAGGCGGCGGCGGCCGTTGCCGACGGCTTCACCGCGGTCAAGTTCGACCCGCTGCCGGCCGACTACGCAGACCTGTCGCTGGCCCGGCTGGTCATGTCCACCGAGGCCACCACGGCCGCGGTCCGCGACACCGTCGGCCCCGATGTGGACCTCCTCGTCGAACTGCACCGCAAGCTCACCCCGTTGCAGGCGGAGGCGGTCGTCCCCGCACTGGCCCGGCACCTGCCGCTGCTGGTGGAGGACCCGATCCAGATCGACAGTGTCAGCAGCCAGTCCGACGTCGCCCGGCGGGCACTCGGCGTGCCCATGGCCAACGGGGAACGGCTGCACACCATCTGGGAGTTCAAGGAACTGCTCGCCCAGGGAGGCGCCCAGTACGTCCGCCCCGACCTGGGACTGGCTGGCGGCATCAGTCACGCCCGCAAGATCGCCGCGCTGGCCGAGGCGCACCACGCCGCCGTGGTCAGCCACAACTGCCTCGGCCCGCTGCTGACGATGGCCTCGGTGCACCTGGACACCGCCATCCCCAACTTCGTGGTGCAGGAGTACTCCCCCCTCGACGACCAGTTGGCCGACGGACCGGCGCGGGCCTGCGTACGACGCGAGGGCGGCTTCCTGCCGGTGCCGCAGGAGCCCGGGCTCGGCGTGACCCTGGATCTCGCCGGCGCCACCGCCCTGGACCTGACGGGCCGGGACCTGCACCGCATCCCGCTGCGCGCGGACGGCTCCGTCGCCTACGCGGTCTGAGCACACGACACGGTTGCCCGGCGGATCACACCGCCGGGCAACCGTCGTACGGGACGCCGGGGTCAGGCCGACGGCGGCCGGCCCGCGTGGTGGAAGACCGGGTACGCCCACAGCGGCTCCCCGTCGGCGTCGCCGATCTCGGCGAACAGGTGGGCCAGTGACCGGGTCCAGCGTGCCTGCACGGCCGCGGCCTCGGTGACCCGGCGCGCCCGCGGGTAGCCGTCGCGGGTGCGGAGCACGCAGATCAGCAACAGTCCGTGCCGGTAGATGTGGTAGTCGTAGATGCCGGCCTCGTCCAGCAACGCCGACATCTCCGGCCAGATCTCGGCATGCCGGCGCTCGTACTCCCGCTCGGCCCCGGGGCGCAGCCGGTAGAGGTGACACAGCTGCGCCCCGGGCCCCGAGGCACCCGGATCGGCCGCCGGCTGAGTCACTTGCCGGAGCCGGCGAGCGCGCCGGAGACGAGCTGACGCTGGAAGACCAGATAGATGATCAGCACCGGCAGCAGGGCGACGATGAGACCGGCGCTGACCAGCGGCACCGACACGTCGTACTGGCCGCTGAGCAGGGAGACCCCGACCATCAGGGTCTTGCTGTCCGAACCGCCCATGATGACCAGGGGCAGCAGCAGGTCGTTCCACATCCAGACGAAGTTGAAGATGGCCAGCGCCGCGAGTGCCGGCGCGGCGATCGGCGCCAGCAGCCGGAACAGGATGGTGAAGTGCCCCGCCCCGTCGACTCGGGCCGCCTCGATCAGCTCGTCCGGCACCTGCTGGAAGTAACCGGCCAGCTGGTAGGTGCCCAACGGCAGCCCGAACGCCGCGTACGCCAAGATCAGGCCCTGGTACTCGCCCGACATGCCCAGGTCCAGCACGGTCTGGTAGAGCGGGTAGATGATCGCCTGGCTGGGGATGGTCAACGTGACGATGATCAGCAGGAAGACCACCTTGCCGCCGCGGAAGCGCAGCTTGGTCACCGCGTACGCGACCAGCAACGCGGCGAGCACCGACAGCACCAGCCCGCCCAGGGTGGTGACCAGCGAGTTGAGCAGCAGCCGGGGCATGTTCATCCGGCGGAAGGCCTCGAGGTAGTTGTCGAGGGTGATCCCGCTCGGCAGGCCCAGCGGGTCCTGGGCGAAGCCCGTCTGCGTCTTCAGCGAACTGACCACCGTGAACAGCAGTGGGTAGACCGCCGCGACCGCGACGACGACCAGCGCGAACGTGAGCAGGTAGCGCCCGATCCGGGCGAGTTGGCGCTGGTTCATCGCGGCTTCCTGGTCCCCTCTGTGAACATGTGTCGCACGCTGAAGATGGAGAGCACGGCGACGAAGACGAACAGCGCGATGCCGATGGCGGACCCGTAGCCCCGGTCCAGGAACTGGAAGGTGGTCAGGAAGACCAGGTACTCCGGCAGCATGGTGGCGTCTCCCGGCCCGCCCTGGGTCAGCGCGTAGATCAGCGGGAAGAGCCAGATCAGGACGCCGGAGGCGCAGAGCACGCTCCAGTACGCCACAGTGGGCCGCAGCATCGGCACCACCACCGAGAGCAGCCGCCGCCAGAACCCCGCGCCGTCGAGGTAGGCCGCCTCGACGATCTCGTCGGGGATGGTCGCCAGCCCGGCCAGGTAGGTCATCACGCCCAGGCCGAAGAAGCTCCACAGCGCGACCGCGACCAGTGAGAACAGCGCGCTGTGCCGGCCGTTGAGCCACTCGATCGCCAGCGGTTCCAGGCCGACCGTCCGCAGCATGGCGTTCAGCGGTCCGTCCGGGGCGAGGATCTGCCGGAACATGATCCCGACGACGATCGGGGCGATGGTGTACGGGATGAAGTAGACGGCCCGGAAGAACTTCCAACCCGGCGACCGCTGGTGGATCAGCACCGCCAGCACCAGCGGCAGCACGACCCACACCGGCAGGGTCGCCACCACCAGCAGGGCGTTGCGGAAGCTGGTGCGCACCATCGGGTCGTCGAGCATCCGGGTGTAGTTGTCGGCCCCGGCGAAGGAGCTGCCACCGAACCCGCTGGACGACTCGAAACTGGTGATGACTCCCCGGACCAGGGGCACCAGCTTGAACATCACGGCGAGGGCCAGCGCGGGCAGCACCAGCGCGGCGCCCAGCCACCACTCGCGGGCCCGGCCGGGGCGGTTGGGCCGCCGGGCGTGCCGGGGTGGACCGTCGGCGGCCACCGGCTCCGGCACCGGCGCGGTGGAGATCGTCATCTGGCTTCCTTCTCCGGTCGCGGGGCGGGGCGGGGCGTCGACCGCCCCGCCCCGTACGGCTACTTGCCTTGCTTCTTGGTGGGGCTACGCTCCAGCGCCTGCTGCATCTGCTCGGCCCACTTGTCGACCGTGAGCTGGCCCAGGCTCACCTGCTGCCAGCCGCGGGCCAACGCGTCCGCCTCGGGGCCGGAGAGCATCACGCCGGCGTGCAGGGTCGGGTCGGCGACCAGTTCCTGGATCTTCTGGAAGGCCGGCGAGGACGGCAGCAGCGCCTTGTCGACGTTCTTGTTCAGCGGCTGGCCCTTGGCGTGCTTCACCCAGAGCTCACCGTTCTCCTTGCCGGCGAGCCAGGTGATGAAGGCCAGGCCGGCCTCCTTCTTCTCGCTCCACTTCGTCACGCCGTAGACGGCGCCCTCGATGCCGGAGAACTTCTGCGCCAGGGCTGCGGTCGGCTCGGCCGCCGGCCAGCGGGTGACGCCGAGCTTGTCGTCACCGAGGGCCTTGCCGAATGCCTCCCAGTTCACCGCGTCGGAGATGATCGTCCCGGCGAACGCGGCGTCACCGCGCTGGAAGATGTCCGCACCGTCGGGGAGCATCGTGATCGACGGCGCGTTGCTGTTGGCCCAGCCCTTGGTGGTGATCTCGGCGAGCTTGCCCAGCACCGCGACGAGCTTCGGGTCCTTCCACGACAGGGTGCCGGCCAGCAGGCCGCGGATGTCGTCCTCGCTCAGGTAGCTCCGGGCGATCTCCGGGAAGTCCCAGTAGGCGGGGAAGGTTCCCGACAGCCCCAGGGCCAGGCAGGTCTTGCCGGCCTTCTTCACCGCGTCGCAGGCGGCGCTGAACTCGGTCCAGGTCGCCGGCGGCTTCTCCGGGTCGAGTCCGGCGGCGGTCAGGACGCTCTTGTTGTAGTAGAGGACGTTGCCCTGGTAGGAGAAGGGCACGCCGTAGCAGGGCTTGGCGGTGTCGAAGCCCTCGCAGGCGCCGCTGTAGGTGACGAGGTCCTTGCCGATCTCGGCGGCCCTGTCGCCCAGCGGCACGTACGCGCCGCGTCGGTCGAACAACTCCAGACCGGCGTTGTTGGCCATCACGTCCGGGCCCGACTGGGAGGTGATGTAGGGGCCCTGCACCTCGGGGTACTTGTCGAACGGCACCGACTGCATGTCCAACTTGATGTCCGGGTGGCTGGCCTCGAAGCTGGTCTTGACCTGCTTCCAGTACTCCGTACCGCCCGGCTCCCAGGTCAGCACCTTGAGGGTGACCGGGCCGGTCGAGGCGTCGTCGCCGCCGCAACCGGTCAGCAACGCGGCGGCGGCCATGCCGGCGGCGACCATGCCGGCGGCCAATCTACGTCGGATCATCGGCAGAAGCTCCTGTCAGGGAGGGGGATGGGGGAACCCGACGGGGGGCACCGTCGGCCGTGGCGCTGTCGGCGACGGCGGCGGCGACCTGCACCACGTGCAGCCCGTCGGCGAGGGGAACGACCGGGGTGGACTCGCTACCGTCCACCCGGCGCAGGAAGTGCCGGATCTCGGCGGCGAGTGCGCCGCCGCCGTCGGCCGGGGAGAGCAGCCAGTCCGGCGCCTCCGTCAGCCCGGCCTGGACGAGCACGGTGGGCTGTCCGAGGTCGACGTGGCCGACCCCGTCGGTGCCGTACACCTCGACCAGGTCGGCGGTGTGGTTGGGGGTGTCTTCGGGTAGGAGATAGCTGTTGCGGATCGACGACACGACGCCGTTGGCGTGCCGAAGCTCCGCCCACACCAGCACCGGCGTCGCCGATCCCGGTCGGGTCCGGGCCGCCGCGCGCACCTCGACCACCGGCGACTGCGCGTACCACAGCGCCAGGTCGATGTCGTGCACCGCGGTCAGCAGGGCGGGATGTTCGTCGGGGAAGAGCCGGGTCAGGGTGCGGGGGCGGTCCCGGCGTGAGGAGACGGCCAGCACCTGGCCCAGCCGGCCCGCCCGGACGGCGTCGTGCAGCGCCCGGTGGGCGGGGCTGTGCCGCAGGATGTGCCCCGGCTGGCAGAGCACCCCGTGCGTCTCGGCGGCGGCGACGATGGCGGCGGCGTCGGCGACCGTAGCGGCCAGCGGCTTCTCGACCAGGACGGGCACCCCGGCGGTGATCAGGGCGACGGCGACGGCGCGGTGCGCGGAGCCGGGCACGCACACGGACGCGGCGTCCGGCGTACGCGCGGCGAGCAGGTCGGCGACGGTGGCGAAGGTGTGCGCGATGCCGTGGCGGGCGGCGACTCGTTCCCGGGTGGCCGCGTCGGGGTCGACCAACGCGTCGACCCGAACGCCGAGGCCCTGGTAGGCGGCGACGTGCCGGGCCCCGAACGCGCCGCCCCCGATCACCGCCACCCGCGGCCCGTCGCTCACGCGTCCACCGCCCCGGTCGGTGCGGCGCCGGCCCGCAGTCGACCGTCGAGGACCGCCCGGGTGAGCCGCTCCAGCGCGGCCACGCCCGTCACGAGGCAGCGCTCGTCGACGTCGAACGCGCCGGAGTGCAGCGGGGCTCCGCCGCGCTCGCCGGTGACGCCCAGCTTGACGTAGAGGCTCGGGCCGAGGGCACCGAGCAGCGCGAAGTCGTCCGTGGTCAGCGGCGGCACCGGCAGGTCGACGACGTCGACGATGCCGGGCAGTTCGGCGTGCGCGAGGGCGACCAGCTCGGCGGCGTTGCGCACTGGGGGCATCTCGTTGGCCCAGGTGAAGCGCACGCCGAGGTCGAGTGCGGCGGCCTGCTGGCGGGTGACGCGTTCGATCACCGCCTTGAGCCGGTCCCGGACGGCCGGGTCGTGGGTCCGCAGGGTTCCGGTCGCCTCGGCGCAGTCGGCGACCTGGCTCTGGCTCGCTCCGCCGGAGATGGTGCCGATGTTGAAGGCGACCAGTTCCTCGGGGTTGCGGGACCGGGCCACGGCGGCGTGCAGGGTGGTGACCATGGCGGTGAGGCCGAGAATGGCGTCGCGTCCCAGCGCCGGGGTCGCGGCGTGTGCGGCCAGCCCGAGCACCTCGACGCGGAACGCGTCCTTCGCCGCCATCGCGGTGTTCCGGTCCACGCCGAGCGTGCCCGCCGCCAGATCGGGCCAGCAGTGCAGGCCGAGTACGGCGGCGTACCGGCGGTCACGGAACGCCTCGTCGGCGAGCACCGCGGCGGCGCCGGAGTCGGCCCCGAACGGGATCTCCTCGGCGGGCTGGAACAGCACGGTCACCGAGCCCCGCTGTGGTGGGTCGGCGGCGAGCCGGGCGGCGACACCGTACGCGACGGTCATGTGCACGTCGTGCCCGCAGGCGTGGCAGACGCCGGGGTTACGCGAGGCGTACGGCTGCTGCTTGGCGTCCTGGACGGGATAGGCGTCCATATCGGCCCGAAGGAGGACCTCGGGTCCCGGGGCAGCCCCATCGATCTCCAGGGTCAGCCCGGTTCCGGCGATTCCGGTCCGGATCCGGCCCAGTGGCCGCAACAGCTCCACGAGGGTAGCGGCGGTCTGCCGTTCGGCGAACCGCAGCTCAGGGTGCTGGTGAAGCTGGCGCCGCAGCCGGACCAGTTCATCAACGTTGTCGCCTGCCAGCGTCACGCGGTTCACCCCTTGCTCACGCCCAACAATCCGGACCTAATTGAGACAAGAACCTAAGTCAGGGGTGCCGCCGCGTCAATGGCCTGCGGAAATTTGGGTTAGGGTCCGACCATGCGACGCGCTGACGCACACCTGCACCTGTTCGCCGACGGCTACCCCGGCCGCTACGGCCACTCCCCCGCCGGCGGCGACGAACTGGCCGTCTACCAGGGAATACGCCGCGAGCACGGCATCGAACGGGCACTGGTGATCGGCTACGAGGGCGAGCCGCGCTTCGTCGGCAACAACGACCACCTCGCCCGCCTCACCGCCGCGCACGACTGGATCGCCGCGGTCGCCTACGTCCCACCAGGCGGACCGGTGGGCGGGTCCGGGGCCGAGAACTGGCTGTCCGCCGGCTTCGTCGGCGTCGCCGCGTACCTGGCGGACCAGGCGGCGGCCGACGCGTTCGCCGGCTGGATGACGCGGCAGGCGTCGACACTGAACCGCGTCAAGGCGCTGGTCAGCCTCAACGCCACTCCCACGGCGACCACCCGGCTCGGTCCGGCCCTGGCCGCCCTGGACGGGTGCACGGTGCTCTTCAGCCACCTCGGCCTGCCCGGGGAACAGGCCGAGGCACCCACCCGCGACGCCGCGCGGGCCGTCCTCGCCCCGCTGGCGGGGATGGCCCGGCTACCCCACGTCGGGGTCAAGATCTCCGGGCTGTACGCGGTCAGCCGCCCCTCGCACGGCTTCCCGCACCAGGCGGCCCGCCCCTTCGTCGACCTGCTCCTCGACACCTTCGGCCCGCGGCGCCTGTACTGGGGATCCGACTTCCCGCCCTGCCTGGACCACGTGTCCTTCGCGCAGGCCGCGGACCCGATCGGCCTGGACGGGCTGCCCGTCGAGGGCCGCGAGGCCATCCTCGGCGGCAACCTCCTGCGCGCCCTCGACCGCCACGCCGCCGCCACGCGGTGACAGCCGGCGCCCCGCCTTCGACCCGCTGTTCCATCGGCGGCTGCCCGCCCGTCGCGACGGGCCGGTCACCCTGGACCGGCGAGTGCCTCGCCGAGCGGGGTACGCCGGTAGAGCACCGACCGTCCGGTGCGGGTCCCGGCGATCAGCCCCGCGTCGCGTAGCACCGCCAGGTGGTCGCCGGCACCGCCGAGGCTGAGCCCGAGCTGGACGACGAGCTGGCTGGTGGTGGCGGGCACGGCCAGCGCCCGCAGCACCGCCGCCCGACCGCGCCCCACCAGCCGGTCCAGCGCGTCCTCGGGCCGGGCCGGATCGGGCGGACCCAGCAGCTCCGCCACCCCGGAGGCCCGGTAGACGACGGCGAACGGCCACGGCGGGTCGGCATAGGTGATCATGGTGCCGAACACGGTGGGGACGAAGAGCATCCCCCGGCCGTCGAGCCGGCAGACGCGCGAGTCGGCGTGGGAGACCTCGATCGCCCCGACCGCCCCGCCGGGCACCCAGCGCAACCGGGGGTCCAGGTCCGCGACGGCCGCCCCCCAGCCGTACGCGACGAGCCGGCCGGCCCGGTGCAGCAGGTCCCGTTCCAGGATCGCCCGCAGGCGGGGCCAGTCCGGCTCGACCAGCGCCACCCAGGCGGCCTCGATCGCGTCCGCGAGCAGGTCCACCACGTCGGGTGAGCGGTAGATCGCGCGGGCGTACGCCGGTGGGGTGCTTCGCGGGCCGGCGAGGTTGCGGGCCAGTTCGCTGCGGGCCTGCGCGAGTGGGGTCGCCCGCACCACGGCCAACTCGTCGGCGAACTCCCGCCCGGCGCCGTCCGGTGGCGGTTGGGTGAAGTCCGCGTTGTAGCCGCCATGGCGCAGCAACGCCAGCAGGGCACCCACCGCGGGCGACTCCCGCCGCAGCCGCTCATACGCCGGTCGTGCCCGGGTCACCCACGGCATCAGCGCGGTGGCGGCGTTCTGGCCGGCGCAGAGCCGCAGGGCGGACACCGCCTCGCCCAGCGGGGAGATCGCGTACCGGCTCGCCGCGACATCGGCCGGGGTGACCTCGATCCGCACGTCGCACCTTTCGTCGGACAGCGAAAGGATAGGCCACCGTCGGTACGACCCACAGGCTTGCCTGGTGAACGTCACCCCCACCACGACCGGCGCCGCCCGGCCCGCCACCTACCGGGATGTCTTCGCCGCCGCCGAGTCCCGCGTCCTGTTCGGCAGCTTCGGCGTCTTCATGGTCGGCGAGACGGTGAAGATGATCGCCCTGTCCGTGCTGGTCTACGAGCGCACCGGCTCGGGACTGCTCTCCGCGCTGGCGTACGTGACCGCTTTCCTGCCGCACGCGCTGGGCGGGGTGTTCATGCTGGCGCTCGCCGACCGGTGGCCCCCGCGCGCGGTGATCGTCGGCTACGACCTGCTCCGGCTCGCCACGGTGGTGATCCTCGCCCTCGGCGTGCTCTCCCCGGCGGGAATGCTCGTCCTGGCCGCGGCCGTCGGTCTGTTCGCGCCGGTCAGCAACGCCGCCCGGGCCGCGCTGCTGCCGGAGGTGCTGCCCGGCGACGCCTACGTGCTCGGCCGGTCCCTGCTCACCATCGCGGCAGGCGGCACCCAGGTCGTCGGGTTCGCCCTCGGCGGTGTGCTGCTCGGCTGGATCGGCCCGTACGGCGCGCTGTGGGCGACCGCCGCGACCTGCGCCCTCTCCGCCCTGCTCGTCCGCGCCGGGCTCGCGCCGCGACCGTCCCGCACGGGGCGGGACGGTTCCGGGGCGGTCCGCGAGACCTGGCGGATCAACCGGGCACTGCTCGCCGACCGACGGATCCGCGGGCTGCTGCTGGCGCAGTGGCTGCCCGGCTCGCTGTTCGTCGGCGCCGAGGGGGTCGCCGTGCCGTACGCCGCCGGGCTCGGGCCGGGGGCCAGTGCGGGAGTGCTGCTGATGGCCGCCGCGTTCGGGATGCTCCTCGGGAACCTGCTGGTGGGGCGGTTCGTCGGCCCGGCCCACCGGGAGGCGTGGACGCCGTGGCTCGCGCTGCTGCTCGGCGTACCCATGCTGACCTTCGTGGCCCGGCCGGGCCTGTGGCTGGCGGCGGTCCTCTTCGCGGCGGCGACCGCGGGCTTCGCCTACCAGCTCGGGCTGGCCCGGCGGTTCCTCGACGCGGTTCCGCAGGCCCGCCGCGGCCAGGCCTTCGGGCTGCTCAGCGCCGGCCTGATGACGATCCAGGGGCTGGCCGCCACCGTCGGCGGCGCACTGAGCGACGTGTTCGGTCCGGGAACGGTGATGGCGCTGGCCGGTGCGGCGTCGCTCGTGGCGACCCTGGCGCTGTGGCGCGTCCTCGCGCCCCAGCGCCGAAGCACCAACCCGGACGACCACGGCTGATCACGCGTGCGGTCCCCTGGGCGGGCCTCCGGACCGCACGGTCACCGGAGGGTGACCCAGTTACCGAAAAGTGCGTTCTTCCATGTCGCCGACCACTCTCCTACGGTTTCTGAGTAACCCGAAGAGAGCGAAAGCGTCGTCGTTCCGGTGCTGGCGAAACCACCGCCCGTCACGACGAGGAGAGGAAGTCGACATGGCCGTCACCCTGGTCAACCCCGTTGGACTACCCGAGGTCGAGGTGTACCGGCAGGTGTCGGTCTCGACCGGGTCGAGGCTGGTCCACATCGCCGGGCAGGTCGCCTGCGACGCCGACGGGGTCACGGTCGGCGAAGGTGACCTCGCCGCTCAGGTCGAGCAGTGCTACCTCAACATCGGCACCGCCCTGGCGGGGGTCGGTGGTTCCTTCGACGACGTGGCGAAACTGACGGTCTACGTCGTCGACTGGACCCCCGACAAGATGCCCCTGTTCCTGGCGGGGGTCGCCCGGGCCGCCGTGAAGCTCGGCGTCACCCCCGTCCCGCCGGGCACCCTGCTGGGCGTGGCCGCCCTGGACATCCCCGAGCATCTGGTCGAGGTCGAGGCCACCGCGGTCCTCGACTGAACACCGGCGCTCCGCCTGTCAGGGGTCGAAGCGGCGGCGGGAGTCCTCGATGTGACCGAGATACCGGCGGGTCCAGCCGCACATTCCATCGACCGTCTGGCGGAGGGCCTGGCCCGGCTCGGTGAGGGTGTACTCGACCCGCGGCGGCACGGTGGGGTGCACGTTCCGCTCGACCAGGCCGTTGCGCTCCAGCATGCGCAGGTTCTGGGTGAGCATCTTGTGGCTGATGCCCTCGATCCTGTTGCGCAACTCGCTGAACCGCAGGGTGCCTTCACCGAGAAACTCGATGATCAGGAACGCCCACTTGTTGGCGACGTCCGAGAAGATCTCCCGCGCCAGAGAGTCCGCGCGCGTCAGGTCCGCGTCCTCGGGCGAGCCCCTGAACTGCCTGGTCCCCATGAGTCCCCTGATCTGCTGGAAAGTGCGTTGTTCCAGGTCGACAGCCACTCTCCTGCGGTTTCCCGGTAACCACAGGAGATCGCCTGCCTCCACCGGCCCCACACTAGGGCAGCCGTGTCCAGCCCGAAGACCCACGCCAGACCCACGAGCCCGACCGGCTACCCTCGCCGTCGTGACGCACGAGAAGGAGATCGCCGGGCCGGTCGACCTGTGCCTGCCGGGCGGGCGGCTCCACCCCGCCGCGGTGGGCTGGAGCCGCCGCCCGGTGCACCGGGCGAACCTGCGTGGCTGGGGCCGCAACAAGCGCTGGGAGTACTGGGGAATCGTCACCCCGACCCACATCGTCGGCCTGGTCGCCTCGTCGCTGGACTACGCGGGCGTGCACGGCCTCTACGTGCTGGACCGTACGACGAAGGTCGAGATCGACAGGGGCGCGGTGGTGCCCTTCGCCCGGGGCACCGTCTTCCCGCCGGTCAGCGGGGCCGGCGCCGTGCGCGCCCGCGGCGGGGGGCTCTCGATCGACATCGACCAGGGCGCGTCGGGGACCACGATCCGCGCCACCGCCCCCGGCCTGGAGGTCGATCTCGTGGTGCCGATGCCGGTGGGTCACGAGTCGCTCGGCGTGGTGGTGCCCTGGAGCACCCGCCGCTTCCAGTACACGGTCAAGGACGTCGGCCGCCCGGTGCGCGGCACCCTGCGGGTGGACGGGGTGGAGCATCCGGTCGACGAGGCGGACTCCTTCGCCGTCCTCGACCACGGCCGCGGCAGGTGGCCGTACGCGATCCGCTGGAACTGGGCCGCCGGCAGCGGCCCGGGTCGGGCGATCCAGCTCGGCGGCAGGTGGACCGACGGCACCGGCTCGACCGAGAACGGGCTCTTCGTCGACGGCCGGCTGCACAAGATCGGCGACGAGTTGCGCTGGGAGTACGACCGTGCCGACTGGCTGCGGCCGTGGCGGATCAGCGGTACACGGGTGGCGGTGGAGTTCCACCCGTTCCACGAGAAGGTCGCCCGGACCAACTTCGGCGTCCTGGCCAACGAGACGCACCAGTGCTTCGGGCACTTCACCGGCTGGGCGGCGGCCGACGACGGCGAACGGGTCGACCTGGACGGCCTGGTCGGCTGGGCCGAGGAGGCGCGCAACCGCTGGTGACGCTGAGGGTGTGGGACAAGGAAGGGACCCTTCCTCACCCCCTGGGCGGCAGGCGTAGGCGGACGTTGACCTGCCGGACGACCTCCTCGGGCAGCTTGAGCACCCGCCGGTCGTAGCTGAACAGGCCGTTCAGTTCGTCCTCCACGTCGGACAGTTGGGTGTAGACGGTGGCCGCGAGGCCGGCCGGGACGGCCGGCACGATCTGCTCGTCGTGCAGCCGGGTGAACGCCTCGGCCAGCTCGGCGCCGGTGCGGTAGCGCCTGTACCCGAACTCCGCCGGCCCGAAGGTGTGCCCGTCGACGCGCAGGGTGTAGCCGCCGTACTCGGAGAGCACCAGGGCCCGCCGGTCCCCGCCCGCCGCAGCGTCGGGCCGGGGCACGCGGAAGCGACGGAAGTAGACGTGCAGGCTGCGCAGGTCGCCGCCGCCCTGGTCGTGCCAGCCGCTGGCGTGGTCGACGGTACGGGTCGGGTCGAGGGCGGCCACCTCCCGGGCGACCTCGGCGGCGTCGAACTGCCCCCAGCCCTCGTTGAACGGCACCCAGACGGCGATGCTCACCACGTTGCGCAGGTGCTCGACGGTCTCGCGCACCTCGGCGCGGAACTCGTCGCGCCCGGCCGCGTCACCCCGGCCGAACCAGCGCCGCCACCGGCCCCGGTCGGGCAGCCGCAGCGGCGTCAGCACCGGCGCGGTGACCACCAGCGGATGGTACGCGGCACCGCCGTTGACCATGTCCTGCCAGACCAGCATGCCGAGCCGGTCGCAGTGGTGGTACCAGCGCAGCGGCTCGATCTTGATGTGTTTGCGCAGCATGGTGAAGCCGAGCCGCTTCATCGCGGCGATGTCGGCGACCATCGCCTCGTCCGACGGCGGGGTGTAGAGGCCGTCCGGCCAGTAGCCCTGGTCGAGCACCCCGGCGTGGAAGTACGGCTGCCCGTTGAGCAGCAGCCGCAGCACCCCGTCCGCGTCCGGCCCGACACCGAAGGAGCGCATCCCCACGTAGCCGCGTACGCGGTCGTCGCCGTAGGCGACCGTCACGTCGTACAGGAACGGGTCCTCGGGGGTCCAGGGGCGTACCTCGGGCAGCGGCAGGCGCACGGCGACCCCGGCGGCGGCGCTCGCCTCGGCGACCACGACGCCGTCGGCCAGGATCCGGATCTCCGCGTCAGCCGCGGCCACGTCGGCGTGCACGGTCACCTCGACACAGCCCTGCGCCAGGTGGGGCGTGAGGGTGAGCCGCTCGACGTGGGCCTCGGGGACACACTCGGCCCAGACGGTCTGCCAGATCCCGGACTGGGCGGTGTACCAGATGCCGCCCCGGCGCAGCTTCTGCTTGCCGCGCGCGTGGTAGCCCGTGTCACTGTCGTCGCGCACCGCGACGACCAGCACGTTCTCGCCGTCGCGCAGCGCGTCGGTGACGTCGCAGGTCAACGGCAGGTAGCCGCCGGTGCGCCCGCCGACGGGCACCCCGTTGAGCAGCACGGAGCAGGTCTGGTCCACCGCGCCGAAGTGCAGCAGCACCCGGTGGCCTGGTCGGCGGAAGCCGTCGGGCAGACGCAGCGCGCGGCGGTACCAGAGGGTCTGACCGGGCAGCAGTTGCCGCCCCACCCCGGACAGCGGCGCCTCCGGCGAGAACGGCACCAGGATCTCGCCGTCGTACCGCGCCGGCTCGCGGGCGTCGTCGGTGATCGCGTACGCCCACCGGCCGTTGAGGTTGAGGTGGCTGTCCCGGACCAGTTGCGGGCGCGGATACTCGGGCAGCACCTGCTCGGGGTCGAGCGCCTCGCCCCACTGCGTCGTCAGCGTCACGCGGCGATCCTCCCGCCCCGGCGCCGCAGTGCCAGCACCGGTACGACGATGAGCGTCAGCACGGCCAGCGCCATCAGGAAGATGCCCGGCGTCGGCACCTGCCGGACCACCCCCAGGTCCTGGTACGTCTCGCCGGCGTTGCTGATCACCGCCGCGCCCAGGTACGGGCCGACCAGCATCGGAATCAGGATGGCGAAGACCATCCGCAGTCCCTGCACGTGACCGGCCCGATCCGGCGGCGAGTAGTCCCGCACCAGCGCGCCCAGCGGCGCCAGCACCAGCATGAACCCGGACATCATCACGATCCCGGCGCCGATCACCGGCAGCGTGCCGCGGGCCAGGAACATCAGCAGCAGGCCGGTGCCGTAGACGGCCGCCGCCGGCAGCACGAACCGGACCTTGCCGACCCGGTCGATCACACGACCGGAGAGCACGCTGACCACCGACGCGGTCACCAGCACGGCGGCGAGCACCACGGCGTACCCCTCGACCCTGAGGTAGCGCTGTAGGTAGATGACCAGGTACGGCAGGAAGACCTGCGTCGACACGCCCCAGACCGACCAGGCGGTCAGGGCCAGGTAGAGGCCGGGGTTGGCGCGCATCGCGGACGGCCGCAGGCCGTGGACCACCGATCGCAGGTAACCGGCGTCGTTGCGTACCAGCGTGGGGCTGTCCTCGACCAGGAACCAGGCGACGACGCCGGCCGCCGCCATCACCGCCCCGATGACCAGGAAGAACGTCCGCCACTCACCGGCGCGGGCCAGCCCGTCGAAGCCACCGAAGATCACCAGCATGGAGAGCAGCGGCATGACGGCCAGTACCGCCTCGACCCGGCCGCGGTTGGCCGGCCGGGTCACGTCGGTCACCCACGCCTGGAACGCCGCGTCGTTGGCGCCCGAGCCGAGGAACGACATCAGGCAGTCCAGCATGATCACCGCGATCACGGTGAGCAGGACGACGTTCGCCACCGGCGCGATGTCACCCATCGCGCCCACGGTGAGGAAGCCGAACGCGGCGGTGCAGACGCCCCAGAGCAGATAGCCGCCCGCCACGAACGCCCGGCGCCGTCCGGTGCGGTCGGAGAGCGCGCCCAGCAGCAGCGTGGCGAGCGTGGCGGTGGCGGCGCTGGCGGCGACCATCGTGGCGATCACGGTCGGGTCGTCGGTGACCGTGTCGTACACGAAGAGGTTCAGATAGATGTTCTCGACCGTCCAGGCCAGCTGGCCGACCAGGCCGAGCAGCACCACCGCGACCCAGATGCGCGGTCGCAGCCGGGCGGGATCGCCGGTGGGCGCGTCAGCGGCGGCGCGGCCGTCGGCGCTCGGCGGCGCCGGGGGCGGCACCTGGTGCGGGACGGGCATGGCGACCTCCTCGGCGGTCAGCACATGATGGACCACCCCCACCGGCCGCGAGAACGGGGTTCACCTCCGTCACGTTCGGTCCTGGAGCGGTGCCCGATCGTCAGTCGCCCGGGCCGGCGGGCGCGGCGCCGTTGTCGACGAAGTCGAAGGTCAGGCCCTCTCCCGCAGCACCCTCGCCCGCCCGCTCGACGGTCAGGCCCTGCCGGTCCGTCGCGCGCAGCCGGACCTTGCCCTCGCCTTCGATGGTGTACGTGGGCCGGCCCTCGTCCTTCTCCTGCGTCTTCTCGATGACGAACAACTGACCGGCCCGGCTGGAGTCGCAGGCGGTCGCCACGACCGTCGCCGGAGCACTGCCGTTGTCGCGCAGGCCCATGCAGTCGGGCTCGCCGCCGCCGTGTGCCTTCGCGGTCCGGATCTGGTACTTGTTGCCGCCGGCGGGCAGCAACACGAACAGGCTCTTGTCCGTGTAGCCGCCGGTCAGGTTGAGTCGGCCCTTGGCGTCGACCGCCAGGATCGACTCGAACGACGCGACGGGCCGCAACACGACCTGCCGTTCGCCCCGCAGGATCGGGTCCGCCTGCGACCCGCCCGTCGACCCCGAGCCGGTGGGCGACGGCGCGCCCGTGGTCGCACCGCTGCCGGTGGCGGGTGCCGATGTCGTCGGCGAGGCCGTCGGATCCCCGTTCTCGGGAGCCGGCGTGGTGCAGGCCTGCGTGGACGCGGCGACGCCGACGCTCAGCATCGCCGCGGCGGCGACGCGAAGCACGGACGTGGGGCGAGACGGCAGGTTCGGCATGGCCAACTCCTCAAGTGATCTCTGTCAGGAGGCTAGCCCGCCACGGCCATTCGTGTTTGCCACGCTCCCGCCGAGCAGGCGAAGATGAGCCGCCATCGAGCGCGACGCCGCCGACGAGCGCAGATCCCGCCTACCACCCGTCCCCCGGACGGGTGTCCGGCGTACGCGCCGAACCGCTGCCGATCGGAGGAGAATTCGATGACGATTCTGGTGACCGGCGCCACCGGGAACGTGGGCCGGCTCGTGGTCGCGCGCCTGGTCGAGGCGGGCGAGCGGGTACGCGCACTGACCCGCTCCCCCGGCTCGGCCGGACTTCCCGACGGCGTCGAGGTGGTGCGCGGCGACCTCGACGAGCCGGCGACGTTGGAGACGGCCCTGGACGGCGTCGAGCGGATGTACCTCTTTCCGGTCGCCCAGACCGCGCGCGAGGTGGTCGGTCTGGCGAAACTGGCCGGGGTACGGCGCGTCGTGGTGCTTTCCTCCGCTGCGGTCACCGGCGGCCACGACACCGACTTCCACCTGCCGGTGGAGCGGGCGGTGGAGGACTCGGGCCTGGAATGGACACACGTACGTCCTGGCGAGTTCATGCTCAACAAACTCTGGCTGTGGGGGCCGTCCGTCCGCGCCGCAAGCGTGGTCCACGAACCCTTCCCCGACGAGGCGTGGTGCCCGGTGCACGAAGGCGACATCGCCGAGGTCGCCACCGCCGCGCTGCTGGAGGACGGCCACCACGGCAGGGCGTACGACCTGAACGGGCCCGAACTGATCAGCAGACGGGAGCAGGTGCGTGCCATCGCGGCGGCGATCGGTCGTGACGTGCGACTGGACGTGCCGACTCCCGAGCAGGCGCGCAGGATCTACCGGGAACAGGGCGGCTTCGCTGCCGACAACGCCGACTTCCTGCTCGGGTTCGAGGACTACTCGGGCAACGAGTCCGACCCGGAGTCGATGACGGAGCCGGCTCCCACGGCCGGGGCGCCGCTACCCACGGCGGAGCAGGTGACCGGACGTCCCGCGCGGACGTTCGCGCAGTGGGCGCACGACCACGCCGCAGACTTCCGCTGACTGGTTCTGCCAGTTCCCCCGGCTTCCGGCCGGGGGACGCGCCCGGTCTTCAACAAAGTCTCCCGGTCTTCGACAAAGGAGGGGCACGCCGCACCGAACCAATTGACAGTTTCTTTTTCCAAAAGTAGCGTCGCGGGCATGTCCGATGCTCGCCTCACCGCCTCCCCGTTGCGTCGGCAACTTCTCGACAGGCTTCGGCAGCCGGCCTCGGCGACCCAGCTCGCCGCAGAGCTCGGCCTCGGCAGGCAGCGGGTCAACTACCACCTGCGACTGCTGGAACAGGCCGGGATGGTCGAGCTGGTCGAGGAGCGACGCCGGCGCGGCTGCGTGGAGCGGGTCATGCAGGTCACCTCGACCACCAGTGATCGGCATGCCGCGGAACGGTTGATCATCGCCGCCAGCGACATCGTGCGGGACGTCGGCCGGATGCAGGAGGCCGCCGGCAGGACGAACTCCCGCCTGCTCACGTTCACCGTCGAGACCGAGGTGTCGTTCGCGGAACCCGACGACCTCCGACGGTTCAGCGAGGCCCTGGCTTCGGCCATCGGTCAACTCGCCAGCCAGTTCAACACATCGGCAGCCGGCGGCCGGCCGTACCGGCTCGTCACCGGCGCCTATCCAGCTCCCCACGACAGGAGGAACCAGCCATGAGCGAGCCAGTCATCGTCGAGGTCACCATCGCGGCGCCCGCCGACACGGTGTGGCGGGCGCTGACCGAACCGGAGCATCTCCGTCGCTGGCACGGCTGGGACGCCGACACCCTGGACGACGAGATCCGAGCCATCTACCTCGACGATGTGACGATCTCTGCCGAGGATCTCACCCTGGACACCGGCGCCGGGCGGTTCGAACTGGAACCGGCCGGCGACACCACGGTCGTCCGCATCACCCGGGCGGCGCCCCCCGGCCACTCGACCTGGGACGGCATCTACGACGAGCTCAACGAGGGCTGGCTGACCTTCACCCAGCAGCTGCGTTTCTACCTCGAACGCCACCTCGGCCAGGAGCGTCGGGCCGAGTTCATGGCACGCGAGATTCCAGTGCCCACCGAGGAGCTCTGGTTCCGGTCGAGTCACCAGGTCGGCGTCCTGATCGACGACGACGGTCTCCTCGTCGTCTCCCCGGGCGCCACGATAGTCAGCACCTACGGCCTCGACGCCGGCCGTCACGCACAGCTGGTCAACCAACTGACGGGCTGACTTCCCTCCGCCTCGAGGAGACCGGAATGCTCTTCCGACGGGCATCGCCCACCCCGACACTGACAGCGACGCGGGCCTCGCCAAGCGTTCCGGCGATCTTGCCAGAGGGTTTCAGCACCTGGAGAGCGGCTGCCGGGCCGGCGGAGGTAGTTGATCAGTGCCGGCCCTGGGTCGCCCGCTCGTCGCCCAGCTCAGCGCGGTGCCCTGGACCCGTAGGCCGACCACGGTGCCGGCGGCCGGCAGGCTGGTGGTGCCGAAGACACGGGCGGTGATCGTTCCGGCGTCGCTGAGCCGCAGCCTGATCAGGGCGTCGTGGCCGTGGAATGCGATCGTCTCGACGGTGGCGGGTACGCCCTCGTCGGCTCGGCCGACGCGGATCTGTTCCGGGCGCAGCATGACGTCGACCTCGGTGGTGGTGGGTGCCGAACTGCCGGGTCGTGGTGGGGTGATCGGCACCGCGCCCAGTGGGGTGTGGACGGTCTCGTCGTGAACCTGGCCGGTCAGCAGGACTGCGTCCCCGACGAAGGTCGCCGTCCACGGGTCGGTGGGGTGGTGGTAGATGTCGGTGGGGGTGGCCGTTTGGACGATGACGCCCTCGCGCATGACGGCCACCTGGTCTGCGACGGAGAGCGCCTCGCCCTGGTCGTGGGTGACGAGAACCGCGGTCGCCCCGTCGGCGCGTAGCGCGACGCGGATGTCCTCGCGCAGGTCTGCGCGCAGCGCCGCGTCCAGAGCGCTGAACGGCTCGTCGAGCAGGATCAGTGCTGGCCGGGGTGCCAGGGCCCGGGCGACGGCGATCCGCTGTTGCTGCCCACCGGAGAGTTGGTGCGGCATCCGATCACCATGCTCGGCGAGCCCGACCAGGGTCAGCACCTCATGGACGCGGTTGGTGCGGCGGGTCGCGCGGTCCAGTCCGTACGCCACGTTGTCCCGAACCGACAGGTGCGGAAAGAGTGCGCTCTCCTGCGGCACGATCGCCACCTTGCGGCGGTGGGGCGCGAGGTGGGTCCTGTCGCCGGCCACGGTGCGGCCGTCAACGGTGATGGTGCCGGCGTCGATCCGCTCGAAGCCGGCGACGCAGCGCAGCAGGGTCGTCTTGCCGCAGCCCGACGGGCCGAGGATGGCGGTGAGGGTGCCCGGCGCGACCGTCAGGTCGACACGGGTGACCGCGTCCACCTGGCCGTAGCGCTTGGCCACCGCCTGCAGTTCCAGGTAGCTCACGGCTGGTTCTCCTTGATCAGGACTCCGGTGCGGGCGGTCAGCAGCCAGGTGGGCACCGAGGAGAGCACGACCAGCAGGGCCGCGTACGGTGCGGCGGCGGCATAGGCGGCCACCGAGGTGTTCGTCCACAGTTCGGTGGCGAGGGTGTCGGTGCCGGTGGGTCGCAGCAGCAGGGTCGCCGGCAGCTCCTTCATGCAGGTGAGGAAGACCAGGGCGACGCCGGCCGCGATGCCGGGCAGGGTGAGTGGCAGGGTGACCGTTCGCAGCACGGCCACCGGTCCGCGACCGAGCGACCGAGCGACGTCCTCCAGGACCGGCGGGGCCTGCGCAGCGGCGCCGGTCACGGCGGCGGTGGCGAGCGGGAGGAACAGGGCGGCGTAGGCGAGGGCCAACAACGCGGTGCTCTGATAGAGCGGGTAGACGACGTTGATCCCGAAGAAGACCAGGGACAGGCCGATCACCAGCCCCGGCAGGGCGTGGCTGAGGTAGCTGAGTCGTTCCAGGGTGGTGGAGACCATCCCGGGGGCTCGGGCGGTGAGCAGGCCCAGTGGCAGGGCGAGCAGCATGGTCAACGTGGCGCCAGCAAGCGAGAGCGACAGTGAGTTGCCGGCCGCGGTGGCCACCTCGGTCCAGTTGCCGGGGCGGGACACGCCTTCAGCGAGCCTGCGGGCGAGGCTGGCCGCCGGGACACCGAGGGCGAGCGTCACGACTGCGGTCAGGGCGCCGGCGGCGGGCCAGCCCCACCGGCCCAGGTTGATCCGTGCCGGCGACCGGCGGGTGCCGCCGAGGGATGCGTGCCGGGTCCCCGATCGGCGGCTCGCGGTCTCCCCGGCGAGGATCAGCACGGTGAGCCCGACCAGCACGAGCGACAGCACCAGGGCCCCGGTCCGGTCGAAGCCGAGGTCGAAGGCGATGAAGATGGCCCGGGTGAAGGTGTCGGTGCGCAGGATGGAGACCGCGCCGAAGTCGGCGAGGACGTACAGGGCCACCAGGAGGCCACCCCCGGTCAGCGCGGGACGGATCTGGCGCAGGGTCACCGCGGTGAAGGTGGCCCAGCCGCCGCGGCCCAGTGACCGGGACACTTCCTCCTGCGCCGGGTCACTGCCGGCGAGCGCGGCCGCGACCGGCAGGAAGACATAGGGGTACGAGCAGAGCGTGAGCACCAGCGCGGCCGCCCAGAACCCCTCGAACCCGTCGACGGTCGACACCCAGGTGAACGCGGCGATGTAGGTCGGCACCGCCAGCGGCAGCGCGGCGAGCACCGCGAAGAGCCGCCGCATCGGCAGATTGGTGCGGACCACCAGGAACGCCGCGCCAACTCCGAGCAGTAGGCAGCCGAGCGTGACCACCGTGGCCAGACCCAGGGTGTGCAGCGCCAGCCGGGCGACCCGACGGGTGAGCAGTTCTTCGGTGATCCGCGTCCAGCCCGCCTCTCCGGTGCGTACCACCAGATAGGCCAGGGGGATCAGGGTCACTGCGACGGCGACGATCGACAGGGCGAGCAGGATCGGGCGGGGTGCCCGGCGGCGGAACCCACGCCGAGGGGCGGACCCGCCGGCGCGGGCCCGCCTTTCGACGGTCAACGGAGTACTCAGGGGACCAGTCCCGATTCCTTGATCAGGTTGATGGTCGCCTCAAGCTGGTCGAGGTCGTTCAGGTCAACTGCGGGAGCCTTCAACGTGTCCAGGGCCGGGGCGTACGCCGGGGCAGGAACGCCGCTGACGACCGGGTACTCGTAGGTCTTCTCCGTGAAGTACGTCTGCGCCTCGGTGCCGAGCAGGTAGTCGACGAAGGTCTTCACGTCGGGGTCCTGGACCGCCTTCTTGAGCACGCCGATCCCGGCGACGTTGACCAGGGCGCCGGTGTCGCCGTTGGGGAAGAAGTGCAGCTTGGCCTTCATCTTCTCCGGAGTGGTGCCGCGCTCGTGGGCGATCTCCCCGAGGTAGTAGTGGTTGACCAGCCCGACCGCCAGCTTGCCGGCGTCGACCTCCTCCACGATCGGGCCGTTGCCCTCGCGTACCTGGGGGTCGTTGGCCTTGAGCCCGGCGAGGAACTCCTTGGCCTTGGCCCCGCCGTGCTGCACCGTCATCGCGGTGACGAACGCCTGGAATGAGGCGTTGGTCGGGGCGACGCCGACCTTGCCCTTCCACGCCGGGCCGGTCAGGTCGAAGACCGACGTCGGCAGTTGGGCGGCCGGTACGAGGTCCGGGTTGTAGACCAGGACCCGCGAGCGCGCGGTCACGCCCACCCACTGCCCGCTGCTGGCGCGGTAGTGCTGCGGCACCTTGGCGACGACGTCTGCCGGAAGCGGTGCGAACATGCCCTTCTTGGCCACGGCGCCGAGGGCTCCGGCGTCCTGGGCGAGGAACGCGTCGGCCGGCGACTTCTCGCCCTCCTCAAGCAGTTGGCTGGCCATCGCCGCGGTCCCGGCGTAACGGACCTCGACGGTGATGCCGGACTGCTGGGTGAACTTCTCCAGCAACGGCTTGATCAGCGACTCGCTGCGCCCGCTGTAGAGGGTGATCTTCTTGTCGGAAGCCGGGGCGGCCGCTGTGTCGTCGGTCGACGCCGAATCGCCGCAGGCGGTGACCCCGAGCAGGAGAAGGCCGGCGCAGGCCAGCGCGAGGAGGGGAGTTCGGATGGGGGCGGGCACAGCGGTGCTCCTTCGATAGCTGGGCAGAGCCGGGCCCTGGCTCTTCTACTGGCTGTAGAAGTTAGCAGAGCCTAACCTCACCTAGCGACGACCCCTGGTGCTCCCGACTCGCGGTGCCCAGCTCACCCGATCCGGGTACGGGCAGCCCGCATCAGTTCATGCAGGTCGTAGACGCACTCCCCGGTCCACACGACGGAACCTACGGCGAGCAGGGCGGGGACGGCCGCCATCAGGCGAGACCGGCTACCCGTCCGGTCATGGAGCAGCGATGCCACCCGGCGGGGTACCGCCCCGGCCCGGGCGACGTCCGAATCGGCCGGCGTGAGACGCAGGACGCTGGCATGGCCCGAACGCCCCGAGGCGGCCAGTGCCGCCGCACCGATCGCCCGAGCGACGACCCGGCGGCTACCGACATCGACGGCGGCCCGCTCGTCGGCGTCCCGCTCGACGAGGTACTCGATGCGCCGCACGGCCCACCGGAACATCGGATGCGCCGCCGCGGCGAACTGCGCCAGCCGGACCAACCGGTGATGCCCCCCGGCCAGATGCGCCCGCTCGTGCGCCAGCAGCGCGGCGAAGTGCTCGTCGTCGAGCACAGCCCGCATGCCGGTCGTCACCACGATCCGGTTCGGGGGACCCGGCACCGCGAACGCGTCGACCCGGGTGTCGTCGAGAACCACCAACTGCCCGCCCACCTGCCCCGGCAGTTCGGCGTAGTGGCGAAGGGCCGCCTGCGCCCGCCGGTGCCGGCGGGCCAGCCGCACGAGAGCGACGCCCGCCACGGCCAACATCAGCAGGGACAGCCAGGACACCCACGGCACATGAGCGGTGTCCTGGCGCACGACCCTGTCCGAGAAGTCGAACCGACGGGCCACAGCAGGTGTCTCGGCCACGGCCTTGACGGCGAAGGCGGCGACGTTCACCAGGCTGGCACCGGCAGCAACCGCCACTGACCAGGCCAGTACCACGGCGGCCGGGCCCGGCCGGAGCCGCTCGCTCAACAACCAGGCCGCCGCGAGCACCAGCAGCGGTGTCACCACCACAGACCAGACGAAGTGATCGAACATGTCCCTCCTCCGATCCGAGCACCCGGCCAGTCTGCCACCACCTGGCTGACCTGCTCGCCTCCGCGCACCCGGGCGGTCGGTAGGCTCTGCCGGGTGGCGGCCAACGATCAACCCGACAGCGACCGGCACGGCAACCGCCGCCGCCCCGGCGAACTGGAAGCCGAGATCATCACCGCGCTCGTCGACGCAGGCCGGGCGCTCACCCCCGCCGAGGTGCGCGAGAGACTCGACTGGTCCACTCCCCTGTCGTACAGCACCGTCGTCACCACCCTCACCCGCCTGTTCGACAAGGACGCGGTGACCCGCCAGCGAGATGGACGCGCCTATCGCTACGCGGCCGTCGCCGACGCCCCCGCCCTCGTCGCCGGCCGGATGGGCCGACTGCTGAGGGCCGAAGCCGACCACGCCTCGGTACTCCGGCGCTTCGTCAGCGCTCTCGACGAACAGGACGAACAGATCCTGCGCCGCCTTCTCCGCGAAGCGGACGAATGACCTACGCCGCCCGGGCCGGCAGGAGTCCCGGGTCACCCGAGCGCGCCGGCGACGGACCGGGGGCGACCGGCTACGTGATGGGTGGGCGCCGGATGTGGCCTCTGGCGACGAGTTCGACGGTTACCGTCACCGCCACCGCCTCGACAGCCACCAGGGCGACCAGGACGAGCAGCTGGGTGGCGCCGGCCTGCACGGCCGACCCGCCACCGAGCAGTACGCCCACGAACGCTCCGGGCAGCGTCACCAGCCCGACCGTCCGGGTCTGGTCGAGGGCCGGCACGAGCGCCTGCCCGCTGCTGGGGCGGCAGACTTCAAGGGCCGCCTCCCGGGGGCCGAAGCCGAGAGCCAGCGCTGCCTCGTACTCTCCGTACCGCTGACGCAGCTCGTCCAGTGCACGGCGACCGGCGAGTGACGTGGCGGTCATCGCGCCACCGATCAGGATGCCGGCGATCGGCAGGACTGCCACCGTCGTCAACGGCATGGTGCCGGCCGCGAGGATCACCGCCCCGACCGGGACCGCGCCGACCGCGATCGGGACGACCACCGGCCAGCCATGGCGGACCGACGCGACCCGGCGTGCCGACGTGCCGACCGCGATGGTCAGCATCAGGACGATGAACCCGGCCGTCGCCCAGGCCGAACCCAGAACTGCGGTGATCAGCACGGACACCGCGGCCAACTGAAGGGTGGCGCGACAACCCGCCGTCACCGCCGCACGGCCCATCCCCAGACCACCGAGTCTGGCCACCACTGCCGCGACGGCGATCAGCACCACCAGAAGCACGACAAGGGCGGGACCGACCGTGATCGCATTCTGACTCATGATCGATATCCAATACCGTGCGGGCCCGGCCCGCGTCATGGCCGTCACGCGCGCGCACCATCATGATCTGCCGCCACCCGCGTTCGGCCCCGCCGGGCGTTGCCGCAACACCAGCAGGGCGAGGGCGGCGAGGACGGAGACTCCCACCGCGGTGAGGGTGTCGCGCGGGTCGGGAAAGGTGAGGGCCGCGACCTTGCGGAGGCCCGGCACGAGGGCCACGGCCCCGAAGCCGGCGGCCATCGCGGCGAGCAGGCCGAGGCGCCACGGAGTGTACGGTCGGGCGACGAGCGCGAGGATCCAGAAGGCGACGAGGAACAGCGTGAGTGTCGCGGTCGACCGGTCGGCCGCGAGGCTCGACGCGGTGTTGCGCCGGCCGACCGCGTACGCCGCGAAGGTGGCGAGGGCGGCGACGAGTCCAGCCGGGACCGCGAAGCGCAGGACACGGGGCACGAAACCCGGGCGTGCGCGTTCGTCGGTCGGGGCGAGGGCGAGGAAGAACCCGGGCACGCCGATCGTCAGTGTTCCGACCAGCGTGATGTGCCGGGGCAGGAACGGGAACGGCAGTCGCGCGACGCCGACGAGAAGCGCGATGAGCAGCGCGTACACGGTCTTGGTGAGGTAGAGGTTCGCCACGCGTTCGATGTTGGCCAGCACCCGGCGGCCCTCGGCGAGGACTCGGGGCAGCGCGCTGAAGGTGTCGTCGAGAAGCACGATCTTGGCGACCGTCCGCGTGGCGGGGCTACCGGAGCCCATCGCCACGCCGAGATCCGCGTCGGTGAGCGCGAGCGCGTCGTTGACCCCGTCGCCGGTCATCGCCACGGTTCGGCCGCGCGACCGCAACGTGCCCACCATCTCCTGCTTCTGCTGAGGGCTCACCCGTCCGAAGACGGCGTGGCCGGCGACCAGGTCGGCGAGTACGGCCGGATCCCGGGTGAGGGAACGCGCGTCGACCGGGTCGTCCGCGCCCGGCACCCCGACCTTCCGCGCGATCGCCGCCACCGTGGCGGGATTGTCCCCGGAGAGGATCTTCACGTCGATGCCCTGCGCGGCGAGGTACCGCACGGCGTCCGGCGCGTCGGCCCGGATCCGTTGCTCCACGACGACGAGGGCGGCGGCGGAGCGCTCGTGACTGTCCAGGCCGGGGGCCCGGGCGAGGACCAGCACCCGGAGCCCGCCCGCGGCGAGTTCGCCGGCGGCGGAGCGAACCGGGTCGCCGGCAGGCAGCAACACCTCGGGTGCGCCGATCAGCCAGGTACCGTGCCCGGCGAAGGTCGCCCCCGAGAACTTGCGGGCGGATGAGAAGGGGATGCTGTCGTCAGCGTGCCAGCCGGCGTCGGACAGGCCGGCCGCGATCGCCGCCATCGTCGGGTTGGGGTTCGCCTCGGTCCGGGCGAGGGCCACAAGCGCTGCCCGGACGGTCTCGGGTGCGGTACCGGCGAGCGGGCGCACCTCCTTCAGGGCCATGCCGGGCTCGGTGAGGGTGCCGGTCTTGTCGATGCAGAGCGTGTCGACGCGGGCGAGCACCTCCACCGCCGGCAGTTCCTGCACGAGGCATCGGTGCCGGCCCAGCCGGATCACTCCCACCGCGAACGCGACGCTGGTCATCAGCACGAGCCCCTCGGGAATCATCGGCACTATCCCCGCCACGCTCCCCACCACGGCGTCGGACACGCTCGACCCGGCCAGGAACAGCCGTACGACCAGCAGCGCGCCAATGGGAACGATGATCCAGGTGACCAGTCGCAGGAACCGGTTGGTGCCCCGCATCAACTCGGAGTCGGTCAGGTCGAAGACGCTGGCGGCGGCAACCAGCCGGGCGGCGTAGGAGTCGGAGCCCACCCGGGTGGCGCTGATCAGGCCACTTCCCGCCGCCACGAACGTGCCCGACCGCACCTCGCTGCCTGGCTGCTTTCCGACCGGCTCCGCCTCGCCGGTCAGCAGCGACTCGTCGATCTCCAGCCCATCGCTGTCCCGCACCGTCCCGTCCACCGGCACCTCCTCCCCCGGGCCGAGCAGCACGACGTCGTCGACGACCACCTCCCGCGACGCGACGGGCGACTCTCGGCCGTCCCGCCGCACCCGCACCGGCGCCTCCGCGAGAACGGCCAGGCTGTCCAGGACCTTCTTCGCCCGCAACTCCTGGACCACGCCGACCACGCTGTTGACCACGATCACCAGACCGAAGACCGCGTCGATCGGCTGACCGAAGATCAGGACCAACGCGCATAGCACGGCGATGAGGGCGTTGAAGCGCGTCAGCAGGTTCGCCCGAAGGATCTGCCGCAGCGGGCGGCTGGTGCGCCGCCGCACCGAGTTGACCGCCCCGGCCGCCACCCGCTCGGCGACCTCCGCGCTGGTCAGCCCTTGAGGCGCCGCGCCGGACGGAGCAGTCACAGGCCTGAGCGTACGGACGATCCGGCCCTTCATCGGGCGAACCGCATGACCGGTGCGCCCGTGCGGTCCCGGGGTTCCGCCGCAACCGCTGGCCCCGCCGCCGCCTGGCCTGTGCTCGCCCCATGGTCGTACCGGCACGAACACGTGGAAGGTGTCCCGCGACGGGGGCAGCCTCACCGCCGACGCGAACCACCAGCATCGTCCACACGATCCGCGGCGCCATACGCCGCTCGTCGCCGGACGGGTGATCGTCAGAGCGGAACGAGGCCGGACCGGGCGGCGTACCAGCCGAGTTGCATCCGGCTGTTGGCGCCGGCCAACTCCATCAGGCGACGGAGCCGGCGTTGCACCGTGCGTTCGCTGGTACCGAGCCGGGCGGCGACGGTCTTGTCCGGCAGCCCGGACAAGAGCAGCGTGAGCAGGAGGACGTCGACCTCGTCCATGGCCTGTGCGCCGTCGGTGAGACCGGCGGCGGTGACCCGCAGCGGTGTCGCCGCCGCCCACACCCGCTCGAACAGGTCGACCAGCATCCGGACCAGGGACTCGCCGCGGATCAGCAGGAAACCGGGGTGCATGCTCGTCTGGTCGAGCCGCATCGGCAGGAGGATGGCCTGCCGGTCGATGATTATCATCTTGTTCGGCAGGGCGTCCGCGATCCTGATCTCGTAGCCGCTCCGCAGGAATCCGTTGATCTCCTCGGGAACCCGGGAGTCGTCGAAGGCGCTGCGTTCGTACACGTAGCGGTAGGTCGGCGCGAACCTGCTGAAGGTTTCGAGATCGGGATTCAGGATGTACGGCGGTCGGAAGAACGCCAGGATCTCCGTCTGGGCCCCCCGTTCCATGGTGTCGATCCACGTGGCGAGCTGCTCGGGCGTGGTGATCGTCTCCACCTGACCGGCCGGCCAGGACGATCCGGTGCGGTACACCGCGACCAGCTCCGCCAGCCTGCCGTGGACCCGTTGCAGCTCGGCCTGACGCTGCACTATCAGTGCGCCGAGTCCGACGTCCGGGGCCACCGCCGTGTGCAGTCCGGTGTCGTGGCCGGTGACCAGACCGAGTGAGGCGAGCTTGGCGAGGCAGTCGCCGACGGTGGCGGGATCGATGCCGAGAGCGTCCGACACCTCGGTGACGGTCGTCTGGCGGCGGCGGAGGATCTCGGCATAGACCGCCTCCTCGCGCTCGTCAATGCCGAACCCACCTAGCATCTCGCCCCTCCCACGTGCCGCTGTGCGTCGCACCAGTCTCGGTTACGCCATCGGCCCGCTGACCAGGGACTCCGCATGTGCGATCAGGCAGCGGGGCGCGCCCTTCCGTGACATCGACGCGTGGCGAAGACCCGACATGTCCGGTGCTCGCCAGGCTGGACCGTAGCGCCGCCGGCCAGACATTGACCAGGCTGTTTGATCACCAGGCCAGCGATTTTCATGGACAGGAGTCAATGAGATGCGGATATGGCGTAGACGGACGCTGCTCGGCGTCACCGTCGCTGCCGCGCTCGTCGCGACAGGCGGCGGTGCGGCAGCCCACGGGCAGCCGCCGACCACTGAAGGCGGCGTGACCGCGGTCCCCCGGCCGGCGCAGACGACCCACCAGGTCACCCTGCTCACCGGTGACGTCGTCACGGTGACGAGCGGCGCGAACCGGCCGACTGCGGTGGCGGTGAACGGGCAGGAGGGTTCGAACGGAAGAACCACCATCACCACCGTCGGCAAGGACATCTACGTCCTGCCCAAGGAGGCCCAGTCGCTGATCACGGCCGGGCGGTTGGACCGGCGGCTGTTCAACGTGACCGGTCTGATCGAGCAGGGGTACGACGACGCCCGTACGGGGTCGATCCCGCTGATCGTGCGGTACCGGGGCAACGGCGTCGCCGCACGTGCCGCGGCACCCTCGGGCGGCCAGGCGCTCCGGCCGCTGACCAGCATCAACGGCGCGGCGATGGCGGCGGACAAGAAGCAGGCGGAGTCGTTCTGGGAGGCCATCGACGACGACGGACCGCAGGCGGGTACGGCGCGTACCCAGCTCGCCGGTGGAATCGACCGGGTCTGGTTGGACGCCAAGGCCAAGGCGCTGCTCGACGTGAGCGTGCCCCAGGTCGGCGCGCCCGGCGCCTGGGCGGCGGGTTACGACGGCACCGGGGTGAAGGTGGCGGTGCTGGACACCGGCATCGACCCGAACCACCCGGACTTCGCCGGGAAGATCGTCGACAGTCGGAGCTTCATCGCCGGCGAGGAGGTCAAGGACGGACACGGCCACGGCACCCACGTCGCCTCGACGATCGCCGGCTCCGGCTCGGCCTCGGGTGGCAAGAACAAGGGGGTGGCGCCCGGCGCACAACTGCTGATCGGCAAGGTGCTCAGCGACGGCGGTTACGGCGCGGACTCCGAGATCATCGCCGGGATGGAGTGGGCGGCCCGGTCCGGTGCCAAGATCGTCTCGATGAGCCTCGGCGGCCCGGGCACCGACGGCACCGACCCGATGGCGCTGGCCGTCAACGAGTTGACCGCCGAGACCGGTGCCCTCTTCACCATCGCCGCCGGCAACGAGGGCCGCAGCGGAGCGAGCACCCTCGGCTCCCCAGGTACGGCCGACGCGGCGCTGACCGTGGGCGCGGTCGACGACGCGGACGACATCGCCGACTTCTCCAGCCGCGGCCCGCGGATCGGCGACGGCGCGATCAAGCCCGAGATCACCGCGCCCGGGGTGGCCGTCGTCGCCGCCCGGGCCGCCGGCACCTCGATGGGTAAGCCGGTCGACCCGCACTACACCTCGGCCAGTGGCACGTCGATGGCCACGCCGCACGTCGCCGGCGCTGCCGCGATCCTCGCCCAGCAGCATCCGGACTGGACCGCCGAGCGGCTCAAGGCCCACCTGGTCAGCACCGCGAAGGCGCACGCCAGCGACCCGGCGTTCAGCCAGGGAGCGGGTCGGGTGGACGTGTCCCGGGCCGTCCAGCAGGACGTGTTCGGCACCGGCGTGGTCAACTACGGCATCGTACGGTGGGATGCCACCGCGCCGGTGGTCAAGCAGGTGACGTACACCAACGACGGCGACCAGCCGGTCACCCTGGCCCTGTCGCTGCGGGGCGCCGCTCTGCCCGCCGGGCTGCTGGGCCTCGGTGCCGGGACGGTGACCGTGCCGGCGAAGGGCACCGCCACGGTGCCGGTGACCATGAACCCCACGGGGGTGCCGACCGGCACCTACAGCGCCCACCTGGCCGGCGTCTCCGCCGACGGTACGACGGTGGTCTCCACCGCCGTCGGTCTGGTCAAGGACGTGGAGCGGTTCGCGGTGAAGATCAAGGTCATCGGCCGCAACGGTGCGGCGCCCGCGCTCGCCAAGTCGGAGGTGCGACTCTTCGACTTCGGGCGTCCCGGCCTGCCCGAGGTGTCGTACCCGGATGCGGACGGGACGGTCGCGCTGGCCCTGCCGGCTGGTGAGTACACCCTCCACGCGGCGATCTCCGACCCGAGCCCGGAGTACAACCGGCTCTGGGAGTACACCCAGGGCATCATCCCGAACATCTCGATCACGGGTGACCGGACGGTCACCTTCGACGGGCGTAAGGCCTCGGCGGTGAGCATGCGGACGCCGAATCCCACGAAGACCGACCGGGCCCGGATCGGCTTCACCAACAGCAGCAGCGACCAGAAGTTCGGGTACGGCCTCGAGATGTGGGCGGGTGGCGAGACCGCGCTCTACTCGATCCCCACGGAGCGGGCCAACGACAACCTGGAGGCGTACACCGGGTGGACGCTCACCGCGCTCGACCTGGCCGCGCGGGTCGTCGGCCGGAATGCGACGTCGTTGGACGACGCCGCCTACTTCGGTGGCAACGGCGGCTCGGTGCGGTTCGACGGCACCCGGCGGCTCGAGGTGGTCTCCGCCGGGACCGGCACCGCCCAGGAGTACGCCGGACTCGCGGTGCGGGGCAGGACCGCACTGGTCAAGCGCAGTGCCACCGTCTCCCCCGCCCAGCAACTCGCCAACGCGGTCGCCGCAGGCGCGGCAGCGGTGATCGTCTACAACAGCGTCCCCGAGCGGTGGGGCGTCGACTTCTGGACCCGCACGCCCACCGCGATCCCGGCGATGACCCTCTCCGGCAAGCAGGGTGGGCAACTGCTCGACCTCCTGCGCCGTGACCGGGTCACGGTCGAGTTCAAGGGCGTGACGGTCAGCCCGTACGCCTACGAACTGCTCCAGGTGGAGAAGGGCGGCCTGCCGGCGAACCAGCGGTACCGGGTCCGGCACGACGAACTGGCCACCCTGCGGAGCTCCTACCACGCCTCGACCAACGGCACCGAGGGCGGCCACTTCCGGTACATCTGGGCACCGCGACAGAGCGTGGCGTACGGCGCCCTGGACCGGCTGATCATGCCGTCGACCCGGACCGAGTACGTCAGCGCCGGTCTGCGGACCGGGCAGACCACGTTGCTCGCTCCGGTGTGGCAGTTGGGCGGGTCCCAGCAGATCGAGACGGTCAAGGTGCTGCGCCCGGGGCAGCGGCTCTCCCCGGCCTGGAACAAGCCCGTGGTCCGTACGGCCCTGCCCGCGGATCTGACGGACGCGGCCTACCGCGACGGCGACCTGGTGGTGGTCCAGGCCTCGGCGATGCTCGACACCGGAGCCGACCACAGGCAGCAGCCGCACGTCATCCAGACCGACAAGGTTCGCGCCACGGTCCACCGCAACGGCGAGTACCTCGGAGCCGCGAACTTCGCCACGTTCGCCTTCCCGGCCGCGCCGGAGCGGGCCGAGTACCGGGTGACGCTCGACGTGGCGCGGGAGGACGCCTGGTGGACGACCGCCACCAGGGTCAACACCGCCTGGACGTTCCACTCGCAGCGGGCGGACGCCCGGCAGCTCATGCCGATGCTGTCGGTCGACTACGACGTGGATGTCGACCTCGACAACCGGGCCCGGGCCGACTCCCGCTTCGACATCGGCCTGACGGTCCGGCACCCGAAGGGGCTGTCCGGGCCGGCGGTACGGGACACGAAGCTGTGGGTCTCCTACGACGACGGCGCGACCTGGCAGTTCGCCGACGTCGACCGGAAGCGGACGGGACAGTTCGAGGCCAGCGTCCGGCACCCGAAGTTGGCCGCGACCAACGGGTTCGTGTCGCTGCGGGTGCAGGCCGCCGACGCTGACGGCAACACCGTCGAGCAGATCGTGACCCGCGCCTACCAGCTCCGGTAACAGGTAGCGCGCACACGGACGCTCCCACCCGGCTTGCCGGGTGGGAGCGTCCGCGCGACGGGGGCGGAGTAGGCGCCGGTGCGGGTGTCGTCAGGCGACGGCCGGCAGGTTCCGCGCCGTCGGGGGGACCACGTTGATGCACGCCACGGGATGCCCGACACCGCGCGGGACCAGGGCGGGTTGCTCCCCGGCGCAGGCGTCGACGGCCTGCCAGCAGCGGGTCCGGAACCGGCAGCCGCTGGGCGGGTTCACCGGGCTGGGCGGGTCGCCACGGAGGAGGATCTGCTCACGCGCGTGGTGCGGGTCCGGTACCGGCGCGGCGGACAGCAACGCCTGGGTGTACGGGTGTGCCGGGTGGTCGAAGATCTCCGCCACGGTGCCGGTCTCCACCACCTTGCCGAGGTACATGACGGCGACCCGGTGCGAGATGTGCCGCACGACGGACAGGTCGTGGGCGATGAACACGTACGCCAGACCGAGGTCCCGTTGCAGCCGCCGGAGCAGGTTGATCACCTGCGCCTGGACCGACACGTCGAGCGCCGACACCGGCTCGTCACAGACCACCACCTCGGGCTGCAACGCCAGGGCACGGGCGATGCCGATCCGCTGCCGCTGCCCGCCGGAGAACTGGTGCGGGTAGCGGTCGACGTGCTCGGGGTTGAGCCCGACGGTCTCCAGCAGTTCCTGGACCCGCCGCCGGCGCCGGTCGGCGGTGCCCAACTCGCCGTGCACGACGAACGGCTCGGCGATGATCTGGCCGACGGTCATCCTCGGGTCGAGCGACGAGTACGGGTCCTGGAAGACGATCTGGATCCGCCGTCGCAGGTCGCGCAGCTCCCTGCCACGCAGCCCGGAGATGTCGGTTCCCCGGTAGCGGATCTGCCCGCCGGTCGGCTGGTCCAGCCGGGTCAGCAGCTTGGCGAGAGTCGACTTTCCGCAGCCGGACTCACCGACGATGCCCAGCGTCTCGCCGGGCCGGAGCTGGAACGAGACGCCGTCGACGGCCTTGACCACCCCCGCCGACCGTTTGACCAGGTTTCCCCGCCGGACGGGGAAGTGCCTGGTCAGTCCGTCGACGTCGAGCAGCACGTCGGCGGTCATGCCGCGCTCCCGCGGGCCCGGCCGATGACGAACCCGAAGTTGTACGGGTGCACCGGATGGCTACGCGGAACCGACAGCAGGATCCCGTCGCCGGGCGAGCGGTACTCCTCGATGACGGTGAGCTCGACCGGGGAGAGCAACCGCCCGAGCAGTTCCCCCTCGGTGGTGGCGGTCAGCAGCCGCTCCTCGGTGATCTCGGGTACCAGCATGCCGCCGTGCGCGGGCCGCAGGTCCCAGCGGACCTCGACGTCGGTGACCGGCCGGGGCGGTGCCGGCTCGTCGAGCATGCCCAGGTGGGCCATCGTCCGGCGGACGCCGTCGACGTTGCGGGCGATCCAGTCGGCCTCGCTGCGGGAGCCGAACCCGAGGCCGCCGACCTCGATGCCGATGGCGGGCACCCCGGCGGCGCTGGCCGCGTCGAACACCGAGTTCGGGAACGCGACCGCGGCGTCCTCGCCCTGGATGTACGGCATACCGAAGGCGACGGCCATCTCCCGGCCGGCGGCCGACAGCGGACCGGTCGAGTCGTAGAGCACGACGCCCCAGGTGGTGCCCCACGGGCCGGGGTGGAAGTCGAGCAGGTGGGTGGAGCGTTCGACGATCTGCTCCACGAGCACCTGACCGGTCCGTCCGGTGATCGACTCGGTGTCACGCAGGATCGCCTTGTTCATGTTGACGAAGCCGACCTGCTGGATGTCGTTGGAATAGCGGGTGACGGTCCGCAGTGCGTACGGGTTGGCGGCCGGCACGACCACCAGGGTTCCGCGCAGCGTCGCGGGATCGGTGCCGGCCAGCACCTCGCGCAGCACCGCGTGCGAGAACCACTCGTTGCCGTGCACCCCGGACAGCAGGGTGAGCGTCGGCCCGTCGGCGGTGCCCGTCACCACGTGGGCGTGGATGGCCAGTTCCGAGCCGTCCAGGTCGGTCAGTACGGGGAACCGGAGGAGCTGGCGTTCCCCGGCACGGGTTCGCAGCGGTGCACGGGAGGTCATGTCGTCACGGCCTTTCGGGGATCGACGTGGTGGTGGCGTTCTCCGGCGGGGCACCGTCGTGCGGGGTCAGGCGCAGGCACGCCGCCAGGTGGCCGGGGGTCACCGGGAGGAGGGTCGGCACCGCGGCCGAGCAGTCGGGTGTGCGGATCGCGCAACGGGGGGCGAACGCGCACCCCGCCGGCAGTGCGGTCATGCTCGGCGGTGAGCCGGGGATCGCCCACAGCTCCTCGTCGGCGGGCCGGTCGAGGCGGGGTACGGAGTCCAGCAGGCCCCGGGTGTAGGGCATCGAGGGGTTGTCGAACACGTCGGTGGCGGTGCCGACCTCGACGAGCCGGCCGGCGTACATCACCGCGATCCGGTCGGCGATCTCGGCCACGATCCCGAGGTCGTGGGTGATCATCAGGATCGCCGCGCCGGTACGCTCCCGGACGGCCCGCAACGCGGCGAGCACCTGGGCCTGCACGGTGACGTCCAGGGCGGTGGTGGGCTCGTCGGCGATGATGAGATCCGGGTCGTTGGCGATGGCCATCGCGATCACCACCCGCTGGCGCATGCCGCCGGAGAACTGGTGCGGGTAGTCGTCGAGCCGGTTGCGGGCGTCGGGGATGCCGACGGTGTCCAGCAGTTCCACGGCGCGGGCCCGGGCGGCGGCCCGGGAGCCGCCCTGGTGCACGCGGACGGCCTCGGCGACCTGGTCGCCGATGGTGTGCACCGGGCTCAGCGAGGACATCGGGTCCTGGAACACCATGGCGATCCGTCTGCCCCGTAGCCGCCGGAACTGCGGCTCGGGCAGCCCGACGAGTTCCTGGCCGGCGAAGTGGATCGAGCCGCTGACGGTGGCGGTGGGCGGCAGCAGCCCCATCAGCGCCGCGGCGCTGACGGACTTGCCCGAGCCGGACTCCCCGACCAGGCCGACGACCTCACCCCGGCGCAGGTCCAGGTCGAGGTGGCGGACCGCCGGCACGTCGCCGCTGTCGGCGGCGAACACCACCCGCAGGTCGCGGACCGACAGCAGCACGTCGTCGGGCACCGCCTCGGTGCGGGCGGCCGGCCGGGCGAGGTACCGGCGGCGGCGCGGGCCCTTGGTCTGGGTCGGGTCGAGGGCGTCGCGCAGCCCGTCCCCGATGAAGTTGATGGACAGGGCGATGAGCAGGATGACCAGGCCCGGGAAGTAGAACAGCCAGGGCCGGGTGGCGACCGCGGACTGGGCGTTGGCCACCAGCAGGCCGAGGGAGGTGTCCGGCGGCTGGACGCCGAAGCCGATGAACGACAGCGCGGTCTCGGCGAGGATCGCGGTGGCGACCAGGATGGTCACCGACACGATGATCGGGGCGGCCACGTTCGGCAGGACGTGCCGCAGCATGATCCGCAGGTCGGACGACCCCAGGGCCCGGGCGGCGGAGATGAACTCGCGTTCCCGCAGGCCGAGCACGACGCCCCGGACGACCCGGGCGACACTGGTCCACATCAGCGCGGCGAGTACGGCCGCGATGAGCATCCACCCGCCGCCGCTGCCGGCGAAGTTGTGCCCGAGCACGGCGGCGACCGCGATCGTCGGCACGGTGAGGAACAGGTCCACCAGCCGCATCAGCAGGGCGTCGGTGCGGCCCCGGTAGTAGCCGGCGACGATGCCGATCACGGTGCCGACCACCGCCGCGCCGAACGCCACGGTGAGCGCGATCAGCAGGGACTGCTGGGTACCGCGCATCACCTGGGCGAGCAGGTCGTGGCCGAGCGAGTCGGTGCCCAGCGGGTGGGCCGCCGACGGTGGCTGCGAGTTGTCGGGCGTGATGTCGTCGTGGCCGTAGCGCCACAGCAGGGGGCCGACGAACGCGAACAACGCGACGAGCACGAGGGCCACCAGGGCGGCTGCGGCGAGCCGGTGCCGGCGGAACCGGGCGAGGACACCGCGCCATTGACCAGGCGCGGCGGCGGGTGCGGACACCGGTAGCGGTTCAGCTGACACGACGGATCCTCGGATCGAGAGCGGCGTACAGGATGTCGGCGAACAGGTTGAACAGGACCACCGCGACCGCCGCCACGAGCAGCCACGCCATCACGGCGTTGACGTCCCGCCCGTTGATGGACTCCAGCAGGTAGTCGCCCATGCCCCGCCACTGGAAGACGGTCTCGGTGACCACCGCCCCGGCGAAGACGGCGGTGAAGTCCAGCGCGATGACCGTCACCAGTGGGGTGAGCGCCGTGCGCAGGGCGTACTTGCGCAGCACGGTGCGCCGCCGGAGGCCCTTGGCGGTGGCCAGCTTGACGTAGTCGCTGCCGAGCACGTCCAGCATCGACGAGCGCTGGAACCGGCTCCACGCGGCGAAGTTGATCAGCACCAGCGTGATGGTCGGCAGCACCAGGTGGCCGGCGAAGTCGGCGATCCGGCCGCCCAGGGTGGGCGGCGGGATCACCGAACTGTCGCCGACGGTGTAGATCAGGGTGCGCCCGGCGAGGGTGTTCAGTTCGATGCCGCCCTGCTTGAGCAGTACGGCCAGCCAGAAGGACGGCATCGCCAGGAACAGGAACCCGGTCGAGGTGAACAGGTAGTCCAGCCAGGAGTACTGGCGGACCGCGCTGACGACCCCGACCAGGATCGCCAGCACGGCCGCGATCAGCATCGCGATGAGAACGAAGCGCATCGTGATGCCCAGGCGCGAGGCGATCTCCATGCCGATGTCGGCGTTGCGGTCGACCGACGGACCGAGGTCGCCCTGGACGACCCCGGTCAGCCAGTTCCAGTACCGCTGCAGCACGGGCTGGTCCAGCCCGAGCCGGGCCTCCTCGGCGGCGATCGTGTGTGGCGGCACCGGTGGTTGTCGCTCCCGGAGCTCGGCCAGCGGATCACCGGACTTGGCAACGGCCAGGAATATCAGAAACGTCGACACGAACAGCACCGGAATGGCGACGAGCAGCCGCCGCAGGGCGAAGCCCACGATCTCCATGAGGAACCCTCCCGCGCCCGCTGCCGGCTAGCCTTCGCCGCCGGTGATCTTCCGGAGGCGACCCCAGTGCCAGAACGGGATCCGGAAGTCGACCTGGTCGGCCCAGCCGAAGAACTGGTCGCTACGCAGCAGGTAGATGCAGTACCAGAACAGCGGCACCACGCTCGCGTCGCGGGCCCACACCTCCTGGAGCCGTCGGTAGTGCGCGATCCGCTCGGTCATGTCGGTGGTCGACCGGGCGGCGACGTAGCAGGCGTCGGCGTCGGGATTGGCGAGCGCGAGGTGGTTGCGCTGCCCGCCGCCCGCCAGCCGGCTGGCGGTGATGTCCGGGTCGGGCATCATGTTCCCGCCGCTGATGGTCAGGTCGAAGTCGCCCTCCCGGCCGATCTGCTGCGACCACGTCTCCGAGTCCAGCCCGGCGTACTCGACGTGCACGCCGATCGCCGCGAGGTCCTCGGCGACGCTGCGCGCCAGCCCGCCGTGGCCGTCGAAGGTGGCCATGTAGTACATCCGCAGCGACAGCCGACGACCGTCCGCGTCGCGCGGGTAGCCGGCCTCGTCGAGCAGCTTCTCGGCCGTGGCCGCGTCGTGGCCGACCGCCTTGACGTCACGGGCCACCGCGAAGCTGCTGCCCGGGAAGAAGTTGGCCCACGGCTCCGACCAGCCGGGCTCGGCGAAGCGTTCGAGGCGGCTGCGGTCCACGGCGTGCGCGAGCGCCAGCCGCAGCCGGCGGTCGGCCCACCGCTCCTGCCGGTAGTTGAAGCTCAGCAACGCGACCCCGGGACCGCGCTCGCGGTAGACGCTGGCGTGCGCCGAGCCTTCGGCCAGCGGCAGCCGCTTCATGGTGAGCACGTCCTGCGGGGCGTAGTGCGCCCTGCCGTCGGCGATCATGCGGACGCACTCGTCGAGGTCCGGCTCGACGACGATGCTCACCCGGTCCACGCCGGCCGGCGGCCCCCAGTACCCGTCCCAGGCCTCCAGCACGATCCGCCCACCGGGCACCATCTCGACGAACCGGAACGGACCGGAGCCGACCGGCTGCTGGTTGTACGGGTTGGTCGCCCAGTCGGTGCCCTCGTACAGGTGCTTGGGCAGGATGTGGGTGGCGGCGAAGTTGCCGAGCTGGGTGAGGAACGCGGCGTTGGGCTCCTCCAGGTGGTACTCGACCAGGTGGTCGTCGAGCACCTTGATGTCGGCGATGCCGTGCAGGAACGACGCGGCGTGGTACCCGTTCGCCAGGGCGGTCAGGTGGGTGTAGGCCACGTCGTGGGCGGTGACCGGCTGGCCGTCGTGCCAGCGGGCGTGCCGGTTGAGGGTGAACCGCCAGCGCCGGGCGCCGTCCAGGCACTCCCAGTGCTCCGCCAGGTCCGGGTAGGACGAGGCGCCGCCGACCTCGGTGACGACGAGCCGGCTGAAGATGTTGTTGGCGACGAAGTAGCCGGCGCCCCCGACGAAGTTGCGGTACGACTCGTTGATCTCGGTCGTACCGTTGGGTACGACGACGATGTACTCGTCCAAGACCTCTCCTCGGTGATCAGGGTGGGGATTGCCCAAGGTGGTTACGGATGGATGGAAAAGGATCAGCGCTCGACGGGCCGGATCCGGCCCCAGTGCCAGAACGGCACCCGGAAGCCGACCTGGTCCGGCCAGCCGAAGAAGCTGTCGCTGCGCAGGTAGTAGGCCGCGTACCAGAACAGCGGCACCCAGTCGACGTTGCGGGCCCAGACCCGCTGCAGTTCCCGGTAGTGCTCGCCGCGCCGGGCCTGGTCGATCGTGGCCCGGGCCGCCGCGTAGCAGGCGTCGGCCTCCGGGTCGGACAGCCGGGCGTGGTTGCGTCCGCCGCCGGTCTCGAACCGGCTGGCGGTGATCTCCGGGTCGGGGACCATGTTGCCGCCGCTGATCGTGAGGTCGAACGCGGCGTCGCCGGCCACCTGGCGGGCCCAGGTCGGCGAGTCGAGCCCGGCGACCTCGACGTCCAGTCCGACGGCACGCAGGTCCTCGGCGACCGCCGCGGCGATTCCGGCGTGACCGGTGAAGTTCTTCATGTACGCCAGCCGCAGCGTCGGCCCGTCGGCGCCGGCTGACGTGATCCCGGCCGCGTCGAGCAGGCGTACCGCCTCCGCCGGGTCGAAGGCCGGCGCGGTCGCGTCGTCGGCGTACGCCCAGTCCACGCTGCGCGGCAGGTAGTGGTCGTACGGCTCGGACCAGCCGGGATCCGACAGCGGGATCAGCCGGCGGCGGTCGACCGCGTGTGCGATGGCGGCGCGGGCTCGTCGGTCGTGCCACCGCTCCTGGGTGTGGTTGAAGCCGAGCACGGCGATCCCGGGGCCGCGTTTGCGCCACACCGACGCGTCCTTGCTCCCCTCGGCCAGGTGCAGCCGGGGGAAGGTGAGCACGTCCTGGACCATGTAGTGGGCCCGCCCGTCGGCGACCTTGCGGACGGCCTCGTCGAGGTCGGGCTCGATGTCGAGGATGACCCGGTCGATCTGGGGGCGGGGGCCCCAGTAGCCGTCCCACGCCTCCAGCACCACCCGCTCGCCGGGTACGTGCTCGACGAACCGGAACGGGCCGGAGCCGACCGGCTGCTGGTTGTACGGGTTGGTCGCCCAGTCCGTGCCCTCGTACAGGTGCCTGGGCAGGATGTGGGCGAACACCAGGTTGCCGAGCTGGGCGAGGAACCCGGCGTTGGGCCGGCGGAGCACGTACCGCAGCTCGTGCGGGCCGAGCACCTCGATGTCCTGCACGTCGTGCAGGAACGACGCGGCGTGGTATCCGTTCGCCAGGGCGGTCAGGTGGGTGTACGCGACGTCCTCGGCGGTCACCGGCTCACCGTCGTGCCAGCGGGCGTGCCGGTTGAGCTGGAAGCGCAGCGTACGGGCGTCGGGCGCCATCTCCCAGTGTTCGGCGAGGTCCGGGTACGCCGCCGGGGATCCGGTGTCGAACACGACGAGCCGGCTGTAGATGTTGTTCGCCACGAAGTAGCCGGCCGAGCCGACGAAGTTGCGGTAGACCTCGTTGAATTCCACGGCCGGGGACGGAACCTCGACGATGAAGTCCCGGCCGGGCCGGTGCTCACCCGTCACTCTTTGATACCCCACTCCTGGCTGTTGTAGCTGGTGCCGAAACGGGTCGGGTTGACCCGCACGTTGCCGATGTCGCTGCGGTACGCGACCAGGGTCGGCGTCTGGTAGATCGGCAGGGTGACGGCCTGCTCGCTGATCCGGGTGTCCACCTTGTTCAGCAGGTCGACGACCTGCCGCGGGTCCAGGGTGCGGGCCGCGTCGGTGAGCCAGCCGTCGATCTCCTGGTCCTTGTAGCCGGTGTGGGTGCCCTTCGAGCCGAACACGGACTGCGCGGTGGCGGTGGGGATGACGTCGAGGTTGGTGCCGAAGACGATCAGGTCGAAGTCACCGGTGTTGACCGTGGTGCCGAGGCTGTCGGTCTCCTGGAGCTGGAGCGTGATGCCGAGCTGCTTGAGCTGGTTCTGCACGAGCACCGAGGTGTCCAGCCGCACCTGGTTGCCCTTGCTGTAGCGCATCCGCAGCGGCGGTACCGCCTTGCCCTTCGGATCGGTGAGGCTTCCGCTGCCGAGCACGTAGCCGGCGTCGGTGAGGATCTTCTTCGCGGCCTCGATGTTGCCGTCGCCGAGCCCCGCCGGGGTCACGGTGTCCGCGTAGGCGTCGACGCCTTCGAGCTTCTGGCCGGGCATGAAGTTGCGGTTGCCGAGCGGCTTGGTGCCGGCCGCGAACTGGCCGATGGTCTTGTCGATGATGGCCTGCCGGTCGACCGCGGTGAAGATCGCCCGGCGCAGGGCGACGTCGGCCAGGGCCGGGTGGGCGATGTTGATGTCCAGGTGCTCGTAGACCAGCCCGGAGGCCAGCGACGTGGTGACGTTGCTGATGCCCTTGAGCTGCTGTACGAGGTCGAGGGTGGGGCGGGGCACGACGACCTGGATCTCGTTGTTGGCCATCGCGGTGACGGCCTGCCGCTCGTCGGTGAGGATCCGGAAGACGAGCTGGTCCAGGTGCGGGCCGTCGCCGTACCACTTGGGGTTCTTCTTCATGGTGACCGACTGGTTCGGCACGTACTCGGAGATCAGGTACGGCCCGCCCGACCAGGTCGGCACCGTGCGGGTGAAGTGGTCGTTGAACGAGGTGGCCAGGTCGCCGTGCTTGGCGGCGATGTGCGCCGGCAGCAGGTGCGGGAACATCAGCCGCCACGGCTGGTAGGTGTTCTTGAACTCGACGGTGACGGTCTTGCCGTTGTCGCCGCCGGTCACCGAGGCGACCTGGTCGTACCCGGCCTGGCTGGCCGGCTCGCAGGTGGGGCACTGCTGCGGGTCCTGGACCTGCCAGGTGTACTTGAAGTCGTCGGCGGTGATCGGCGTCCCGTCCGACCAGGTGGCCTCCGGCCGGATGCGGTACTCGATGGTCTGTGGCGAGTCCTTGACGACCTTGGCCTCGGTGACCAGCGCGTCGTTCTTGGCCATCGTGAAGTCGGGCTGGGAGATCATCGCGTGCGGCAGCACCGGGTTGAGGATCTGCCGGTAGCCGAAGACGTCGCCGGTGGCGTGCAGGATGTTCCAGTTCTTGACGTCGACCTCGATCGAGTAGGCGAGCGTTCCGCCGTCCTTGACCTTGGCCTGGTTGGCATCGACCTGTCCGGCCTTGATGCCGTCGCCGACGCTCTCGTCGCCCCCGCCGGTGCTGCAGGCGGCGAGCAGTAGGGGCAGCAGGGCGAGCCCGGCTGTCGCCGCCCGCAGGCGGCGGTGGGGGTTGCGGTGAGACACGGGGGACCTCCCGGTACGTGGACGTTCGTCGGGCTGCGCGGGGTCGGGCGTCAGAAGGTGCTGCGCTGGTGCCGGGGGCCAGGCTGGCCAGCCGGCGTGGCCCCGACCTGCGCACCAGGACCAGGTGGCGTGAATCGACCCGGGGCCGCTTTCCGTAGAGTGGATAGTAGTATCCGCATCGCGCACGTCAAGTGTTCGTTCGGAGGATCTGAATTCGGCCGGGCGGATACTCCGTCGCCGGAGCCGGACTGCACGCGGGTGGATGCAGCACCGGTGCCGCCGCACGGCATACGATGTGCGCCGCGCAGGCATCTGCGAGCGAATCGGCGGTCGGGGAACGAGGGGACATGGAACGCGAAGGCGACAGCACGGGCGGAGGCGGAGGCGTCCAGTCCGTCAAGCGGGCATTGCAGATCATGAATGTCATCGCCGACACCGGGGCGCCCTGCGGGCTGTCCGAACTGGCCACCGCCACGGGCCTGCCCATCGCCACCATCCACCGGCTACTCAGGACACTGATCAGCGCCGGCATACTGCGGCAGGAGGCGGACCGCCGGTACGCCCTGGGCAGCGCCCTCATCCACCTCGGCGACCAGGCCCTGGCCATGATCGCCCCGCTGGTCCGGCCGCACCTGGCGACGCTGGTCGAGGCCCTCGGCGAGACCGCCAACGCGGCACGGCTCGAGGGAACCCAGATCGTCTATCTCGCCCAGGTGTCCTCCCGTCACCAGATGCGGATGTCCATCGAGGTCGGCCGGCGGGTGGAGGCGTACCGGACCGCCGTCGGCAAGGCGATGCTCGCCCAACTCGACGACCAGGTCATCGCCGACGTGTACGCGAACACGGAGTTCGTGGCGGCCACGCCGACCAGCATCACCAATCTGGACGACCTGCTGCGGGAGTTGCGGACCGTACGCACGAACGGCTTCGCCACCGACGACGGCGAGCAGGAGGTCGGGGTGCGTTGCGTCGCGGTGGCCGTTCCCGGCCCACCCGGCACCCTGGCCCTGTCCGTGTCGGGGCCGACCGCCCGGATCAACGACAGCCTGGTCGCCCAGGCCGTACCGCTGTTGCAGCAGTCGTCGTCCACGATCGCCGCGGCGACCCGCGCCGCCCACACCGGACTCCCGGCTTCTCGGGCGCCCCGGTAGACCGGCTCCCCGGCACCCGCGCCGCGCCGGGGCTGCTGGGCGTTCCGCCCGGCAGCCCACGCTCGCCGGCCGCGTGCCTCAGCCGTCGAGCAACCGGTACGCCGGCAGGGTCAGGAAGTCGACGTAGCTCGTACCGAGTGCCACCTCCTCGAACACCTCGCGCGCCACCTCGTACCGGCTCGCGGCGAACCGCTCCTCGCCCAGTTCGGCCCTCAGCGCGGCGACCTCCTCGGCGATCAGGCCGCGGACCAGGTCCACCGTGACCACCGCGTCCGTGTCCAGCACCGTCCCGGTGCGCACCCACTGCCAGACCTGCGACCGGGAGATCTCCGCCGTCGCGGCGTCCTCCATCAGGTTGAAGATGGCGACCGCGCCGGTACCGCGCAGCCACGCCTCGACGTAGCGGAGCCCGACCGCGATGTTGTTGCGCAGGCCCGCCTCGGTCACCGTGCCGGGGGTGGCAGCGATGTCGAGCAGGTCGTCGGCCGTGACCTTCACGTCGTCCCGTTCACGGTCGACCTGGTTCGGCCGGTCCCCGAGGACCGCGTCGAACACCTCCCGGCAGACCGCGACCAAGTCCGGGTGCGCCACCCAGGAGCCGTCGAAGCCGTCGCCGGCCTCGCGTTCCTTGTCCGCCCGCACCCTGGCCAGGGCCGCCCTGGTGGTCTCCGGCTCGCGGCGGTTCGGGATGAAGGCCGCCATGCCGCCCATCGCCACCGCGCCGCGCCGGTGACAGGTCGCAACGAGCAGGTCGGTGTACGACCGCATCATCGGGGCGGTCATCGTCACGGAGTTGCGGTCCGGCAGCACGAATCCGGAGCCGGCGTCGCGGAAGGTCTTGATGATGCTGAACAGGTAGTCCCATCGCCCGGCGTTCAGGCCGGAGGCGTGCTCGCGCAGCTCGTAGAGGATCTCGTCCATCTCGAAGGCGGCGGTGATGGTCTCGATCAGCACGGTGGCGCGGATCGTGCCGGTGGGAATGCCCAGCACCTCCTGCGCGTGCCGGAAGACGTCGTTCCACAGCCGGGCCTCCCGGTGGCCCTCCAGCTTCGGCAGGTAGAAGTACGGTCCGCTGCCGGCCGCGATCAACCGGCGGGCGTTGTGGAAGAAGTAGAGCCCGAAGTCGACCAGTGCGCCGACCGCCGGCGCGCCGTCGACGAGCAGGTGCCGCTCGTCGAGGTGCCAGCCACGCGGCCGGACGACGATCGCCGGCAGCCGGTCGCCGGTGAGCCGGTACTGCTTGCCCTCGGCGCTGGTGAACTCGATCCGCCGCTCGATGGCGTCGGTCAGGTTGAGCTGGCCGCCGACGACGTTGGCCCAGGTCGGCGCGGTGGCGTCCTCGAAGTCGGCGAGCCACACCCGCGCACCGGAGTTCAACGCGTTGATCGTCATCTTCCGGTCGGTCGGGCCGGTGATCTCCACCCGCCGGTCGCGCAGGTCGGCCGGCGCCGGCGCGACCCGCCAGTCGGCCGCCCGGACGTCGGCCGTCTCCGGCAGGAAGTCCAGGCGCCCGGTGCCGGCGATCTCGGCACGGCGGCGCACCCGGTCGGCGAGGAGCCGGTCCCGGTCGGCGCCGAAGCGGCGCTGCAGGTCGGCGACGAAGGCGAGCGCGTCCGGGGTGAGCACCTCCGTACCGCCCACGACGGCCGGTCCGACGATCGTCACCGAGGCATCTGTGGCCATACCCCAACCCCTGCCTTTCGCATTGTGAATAAGCATTTCCGCATTGCGGAAGTCGGGGGGTACCATATCATCAGAGCGGGCCATCCGGAACCACGACCGACACCACGAGGGGAGTCCCGGTGCCGCAGGCAGCGCCGACCGGCAGGTCCGGCGTGCAGTCCCTTCAGCGCGCCTTCGACCTGCTCGAACACCTCGCCGACGCGGGTGGCGAGATGGGGCTCTCCCAACTCGCGGCCGTCGCCGGTCTCCCCCAGCCCACCATCCACCGGCTGATCAGGACCCTCGTCGAGATGGGCTACGTGCACCAACAGCCGTCCCGCCGTTACGCCCTGGGCACCCGACTCATCCGGCTCGGCGACACCGCCAACCGGCACCTCGCCCAACGGGCCCGGCCGATCCTCGCCGACCTCGTCGCCGCGACCGGCGAGACGGCCAACCTGGCGACCCTGGACGGCGACCGGGTGGTGTACCTGGCGCAGGTGCCGTCGCCGCACGCGATGCGGATGTTCACCGAGGTGGGCCGCAGGGTGCTGCCGCACTGCACCGGAGTGGGCAAGGCGCTGCTGGCCCAGCTACCGGCGACGGAGGCGCACGGCATCCTCGCTCGCACCGGGCTACCGGCGATGACCGGGCGCACCATCACCGACCTGGTGGAGTTCGACCGCGAACTCGACCGGATCCGCGCGGCCGGATACGCGATCGACGAGGGCGAGCAGGAGGTGGGCGTCCGTTGCGTCGCCGCACCGGTCGTCGGCGCACCCACGATGACCGCGCTCTCCGTCTCCGGCCCGGAGGGACGGCTGACCCGGCAGGCCGCCGAACGGGTCGCACCGGTGTTGCGCTCGGCCGCGAAACGACTCGCCGCCGACATCGCCGCCGGCACCTGACCGGCGCCCGGCGCCGCGGAAGCGCTCCTTTCCGTCGTCGGCCCGGGTCAGCGGAGCGCGCCCGGCGCCGTCGGCGTACGACCCCGTTGGCCCTCAGCGGAGCACGGCCTGGTCAGCAGCACCCGCACGTGTCGCCGGCACCGGCGGGCGCGTCGGTGCGCAGGGAGGCGGTCGGCGGCACGGCGCAGCACGTGTCGCCACGCCATGCCTCCCGGCCCTCCTTCACCGCGACCACGGCGATGACCAGTGCGGCGATCGGGTCGGCCCACGACCAGCCGAAAAGGCTGTTCACGGCCAGCCCGACGAGCACCACGGCGGACAGGTAGGTGCACAGCAGGGTCTGTTTGGAGTCGGCGACGGCCGACCGCGAGCCGAGTTCCCGGCCGGTACGACGCTGCGCGTAGGACAGGGCCGGCATGACCAGCAGCGACAGCGCGGCCAGGGCGAGGCCGACGCTGGAGTGTTCGGCCTCGGCGCCGCCGATCAGGGCCCGCGTCGACTCGACGGTGACGTAGGCGGCCAGGGCGAAGAACGACACCGCGATGACGCGTAGCGCGACCTTCTCGCGGGCCTCGGGGTCGCGGCCGGCGAACTGCCACGCCACCGCGGCGGCCGAGGACACCTCGATGATCGAGTCCAGGCCGAAGCCGATCAACGCGGTCGACGAGGCGATGGTGCCGGCGGTGATCGCCACGACCGCCTCGATCACGTTGTAGGTGATCGTCGCGGCCACGAACAGGCGCACCCGCCGGGCGAGCACCGCCCGCCGCGCCGGCGTGGGTCCCGCCGGGGCGAACCGGATCGACGGCAGGCCCATCAGCAGCAGCCCTTCTCCTCGGCATCCGGGCACGCGGCCGGGTCGACCGCGAGGACGAGCCCGAGAAGGTCACCCAGCGCGTGGGCCATCCGCGCGTCGGCGAGTTCGTAGCGGGTGCGGCGGCCCTCGGGCACCGCCACCACCAGGCCGCACCCGCGCAGGCAGGCCAGGTGGTTCGACAGGTTCTGCCGGGTCGCGCCCAGCGAGTCGGCCAGCTCGGCCGGATAGCCCGGCCCGTCGCGCAGCGCCAGCAGCAGCCGCGCCCGCGTCGGATCCGACAGGGCGTGGCCGAAGCGGGCCAGCACCTGCCCGTGCGTCAACGTCTCCACCCCCTGACAGTACATCGGTCAGTGTACTAAGGGCGAGCACTCGAGCCTTCTGGCAGTTCAGGCACCTCATCGACCGCTCACAGCCAAGACTCAGGATTCATCCAGCAATGAATAAAGCCAGAGCTGTATCGTCGCGTCCGATCATGGACGGGACGCGCTCAGACGCGCCGAACAAAGGGTGAGGTGTCATGCCAGCGAACAACGCCAAGGCACGCAAGCGCACCGCCAAGGGCAAGCCCGCGGGAGCAGCGCGGCCCGCCGGTTCCCCGGCGTCCGGCGACACCCGTACGGCGCAGGCCAGGCCGGGTGCCCGAGCCGCCGCCGGAAACGCCGGCGCCGGCAAGGCCGCGCGCCAGATCCGCAGGACCGGCATGAGCACCAACCTGAAGGTCACCCTCGGGGTGCTGGCCGTCGCCATGGCCGTGGTCGTCGGCATCGTCGTGGTCAACCAGAACAGCGCGCCCACCACGGCGGCGGCCGAGGCGCTCGTACGCCCCGACAGCCACCGCCTGTCCACCGCTGCGGACGGCAAGACCACCGTGGTGGAGTTCCTCGACTTCGAGTGCGAGTCGTGCCTGGCCGCCTACCCCGGAGTGGAGAAACTGCGGGCCGAGTACGGCGACCGGATCACCTACGTGGTGCGCTACTTCCCGATCGCCAGCCACCCCAACGCCTTCAACGCCGCGCACGCCGCCGAGGCCGCCGCCCGGCAGGGCAAGTTCGAGCAGATGTACAAGAAGCTGTTCGACACCCAGAACACCTGGGGACACAACCAGCAGCCGCAGGGCGCCGTCTTCGAGGGCTACGCGCAGGAGATGGGCCTCGACATGGCCAAGTTCAAGGCCGACGTGGCCAGCGCCGAGGTCGCGGCCCGGGTCAAGGCCGACGCCGCCGACGGCGAGAACCTCGGCGTACGGGGCACCCCGACGTTCTTCATCAACGGCAAGCAGTACACCGACCAACCCACCTACGCCGGCCTGAAAGCCGCGATCGACGCGTCCCTCGCCTCGTGAACCGGCTCCAGGCCAACAGCGCCGACCTGGCCGGCGAGACCGGGCCGGACGCCGACACTGCCGAACCTCGCGTCCTCGGCGAACGGCTGACCGGCTGGATCCTCGTCGTCGGCGGGCTGGTCGGCGCGCTTGCGGCGTTCGTGCTCACCGTCGAGAAGATCGCCCTGCTGAAGAACCCCGCCTACGTGCCCAGCTGCTCCATCAATCCGATCCTCTCCTGCGGATCGATCATGTCCACCGGGCAGGCGGAGGTGTTCGGGTTTCCCAACCCGCTCATCGGCCTGGCCACCTTCCCCGTCGTCGCCGTCACCGGCGTCGCCGTACTCGCCCGGCTCCAGTTGCCCCGCTGGTGGTGGCTCGGCCTGCAGGCCGGCGCCCTGTTCGGTGTCGCGTTCGTGCACTGGCTGTTCTTCCAGAGCCTGTACCGCATCGGCGCGCTCTGCCCGTACTGCATGGTCGTGTGGGTCGTCATGATCGTGCTGTTCAGCTACACCACCCTCTACAACCTGCAGGAAGGCCGGCTGCCCGCACCGCGCCGCATCACCGGGGCCGCCCTACGCGTACACAGCACCATCCCGACCCTCTGGCTGCTGACCTTCGCCGCGCTGATCGGCGTGCAGTTCTGGAGCTACTGGCGCACCCTCATCTGACCGTCCCCACCGGCGCCGCCGTCCACCACCACCGGTGCACCCCGCCGGTGCGGTACCGCCGACCGGCGCCGGTCAGGAGGCCGGGTCCGCCTCCGCGAGCCGGTCGGCCCGGGCGCGAAGGTAGCGCTGCTCGGGCAGGCTGGTGGTGCGGCGGGACGCGAGCAGGTATTCCTCCCGCGCGGTGGCCGGGTCTCCGGCGAGTTCCAGCAGGTGCGCACGCGTGGCCGCGAGTCGGTGGTGGTGGGCCATCCGGTCGTCGGCCGCCAGCACCGACAGCATGGCCAACCCGGCCCGCGGACCGTCGGTCATGGCCACCGCGATCGCGTGGTTGAGGGCGGCCATGGGGGTCGGCGCGATCCGGCACAGCACCTGGTAGAGAAACCTGATCTGCCGCCAGTCGGTGTCCGCCACGTGGGGCGCCTGCACGTGGAGGGAGGCGATCGCCGCCTGCAACTGGTACGGGCCGAGCGGCGAGCGCAGCATCGCATCGGTGACCAGCCGCGTACCTTCCTCGATCAGGTCGCTGTCCCAGCGGGCCCGGTCCTGCTCGGCCAGGGGGACCAGACCGCCCACGGTGTCGGTGCGGGCGGCGCGGCGGGCATCGGTCAGCAACATCAGCGCGAGCAGGCCGGCCACCTCGCCGTCGTCGGGCAACGAACGATGGATGGCTCGGGTGAGCCGCACCGCCTCGGCGGCCAGGTCGGGTCGTTGCAGGTCAGGGCCGGAACTCGCGGTGTAGCCCTCGTTGAAGATCAGGTAGAGCACGTGCAGGACGACGCCCAGCCGCTCGGCGTACGCCGGCCCCGCAGGCATGTCGAACGTGGTTCCGGCGGCCCGGATCCGTTGCTTGGCGCGGCTGATCCGCGCACCCATGGTGGCCTCGGGCACCAGGAACGCGCTGGCGACCTCGGCGGTGTTCAGACCGCCGACGGCGCGCAGCGTGAGGGCGACCTGCGAGGCCGGGGTCAGCGCGGGATGGCAGCACATGAACAGCAGCGTCAGCGTGTCGTCGTGGTCGCGCGCGACCCCCTCGCCGGGGCCGGGGGTGACCGTCGCGTCCGGGAGTTCCCGGCTGGCGCTGGACATCTCCCGGTCACGGCGGGCCCGCTCGCTGCGGATCTGGTCGACGACCCGGCGGGACCCGACCGTGACCAGCCAGCCGCGGGCGTTCTCCGGCACCCCGTCGGCCGGCCACTGGACCGTCGCCGCCAACATGGCTTCCTGAAGCGCGTCCTCGCAGGTTTCGAAGTCGTGGTACCTGCGCAGGAGCGCGCCGAGAACCTGCGGCGCCAGTTCCCGCAGCAGGCGACCCAGGTCCTCGGCGCTCATCTCACATCTCCAGGCCGGCGGCCAGCATCACCGGCCGCACCTCGACCGCGTCGTGGCGCGCGGCCGGGATCATCGCCGCCAGTCCCACCGCGCGGTCACGGTCCTCGCAGTCGACCAGGTAACAGGCGGCGAGGTGTGCCGGCGGCCCGGCATACGGACCGTCGGCCACGCTGGTCCCGCCGTCGTGGACGCGTACCAGCAGACTGGTCGACGGGTCTGCGAGCACCTGGCAGTCGATCAGTTCACCCGACTGCCGGGCCGCCGCCACGAAGTCCCGGTCCGCGTCCGGTGGCGGCACCGCGACCTCGGCGCGGGCGTACACCGTCAACAGGAACTTCATCTCCGGGCGCCACTCACGCGCCCGGCGTCGCTTCGGCTCCCGCCGCGAAGACCACCGGGCGGACCTCGATGCCGAGCCCCTCCACCCTGGCGTCCGGGATCATCGCGGCCAGTTCCAGGGCGCGGTCCCGGTTCGCGCACTCGACGAGGTAGTAGCCGCCGAGGAACTCCTTGGCCTCGATGTAGGGTCCGTCGCTCACCGTGGGCACGCCCCCGCGGACCCGGACGACGGCGCTCTCCGGAGGCTCCGCCAGCGCGGTCGACCCGAGCAGCTCACCGGATTCGCGGATGGTGTCGATGAACGCGTCGTGGCCGTTCATCACCTCGTTGCGTTCGTCCTCGGTGAGGGCCTGCCAGATCTGCGGGTTCATGTGCATGATCAAGAGGAACTTCACGTCTTCTTCTCCTCGGCAGTCGGCGCCCCGGTGACGCCGCTCGCTTGGTGGTCGTCGCCGCGCCGCGGACCTTGACATCGCCCCGAAGGTTCCGCCAGCACGTCCTGACCGGCGGACCTTCTCGCCGTCTCGATCTTTTCATGGTCGGGCGGGCCGCACCGGTCAGCGAGGCGGGGCGATGCGGCTTTCGAGCTGGGCCCAGATCGCCCGCTCCCGGGCGGTGAGCGGGCGCTCCGGTGGCGGCCCGGCGGGGTGCCGCCCGCCGGGCCCTCCCAGAGGTGCGCGCAACTGGCCGTCGTCGTCCAGGGGCACGCCGGCCATCGCTGCGCCGAACAGCATCAGACCACGCCAGGCCGTGTGCGCCACGGCGACGACCACCCGCAGGAGGCGCCGGCTCACCGCGCGGGCAGGTCGGCCGGCGACGCGATCAGCACCCGCAGCGGCAGGTGCGCCACCGTGTGCAGTTCCGGTTCCGCGAAGCCGCTCGCGGCCAGCATCCGGTCGTACGCGGCCCGGGAGTGCACCTCGCCCTCCGCCGTCCAGACCAGCATCAGGATGGAGAAGAGGTACGGCGCCGGGTCCTCGGCCGGGGTGCCGGCGCCGGTGGTGAAGCCGACCAGCGCGAGCCGGCCGTCCGGCGTCAGCGCCTCCCGCGCCCGCCGCAGCAGCTCGATGCCGCGCTCCTCGCTGAAGTGGTGCAGCACGTTCGTCAGCATGACCACGTCGTAGGGCCCGCCGAGCGGCGCGGTGAACATGTCGCCGGTGCGGTAGTCGACCCGGTCCGCCACGCCGAGCCGCTCGGCGTGCCGGGCGGCGACCGGCACGACGTTGTCCCAGTCCAGGCTCGTCACGGTGGCCTGGGTGTGCCGCTGCGCGAACGTGTAACCGTAGATGCCGTGCCCGCAGGCCAGGTCGAGCACCCTCAGCGACGGGCGGGCCGCCGAGAAGTCCCCCAGGGCGTCGGTCATCACCCGGGCGGTGGGCGTGGCGATCGCCGAGGCGAACGACGCGAAGTCCACCCAGTACTCGTACTCGGCCGTCTCGGCGTGCTCGTCCATGACCGTACCGCCGTGGCGGACCGCCTCGGTGAGCCGCTTCAGCGCGTCCCACTCCCAGTCACTGGAGATCACCTTCGTCATGTCGCCGAGGTACTGCGGGCTCTTGCTGGCCAGGAACTGCTCGGCGCCGGGCGGCAGGTGGTAGGCGTCGCCATCGAGCCAGGCCAGCGAGATCGCGACCATCGCGTCGAGCAGGATCCGCGTACCCCGCGGATGGGTGCCGAGCCGCAGGGCCAGCGCGTCGGCCGTGGCCGGGCCGTCGGCCAGCGCGTCGAACACCCCCAACTCGACGGCCGTACGCAGCAGGCTGGTGGACTTGTAGGCCTGCATCAGGCCGTTCAGGCGCTCGCGGGTGACGGGTGTGGTGGTGGTCGCCGGCATCAGGCATCCCTTCCGGTTGGTGAGCGGTGGACCAGGCGCATGGTGGTCATGCGCACCGCGCGGCGGAACGGGTCGAGCCGCGCCCGGTGTCCCCGGTGGGCCTCGCTGGTCTCGAAGCGACGGAACGACTCCTCGTCGGTCCAGTCCGTGACGACGTGGTAGACCGCGCCGGGCTCGCGGTAGAGCTCCTGCGCGAGGTTCGCGGGCTCCCGGCCGACCACTCCGGCCACCTCGGTCCACGCCCGTTCGAACTCCGCGCCGCGGTCCGGGTCGACCCGCATGGTCAGCAGCACGCGGAACACGCCGGTCACCGGACCCAGGTGTAGAACGGCTCCGCCATCGCGTCCCGGGGTTCCTTCCAGTCCGGGTCGTACGGCGAGACGTACCTGCTGAGCTTGGTGTTGACGTCGCCGAACAGCCGGTGCTCACGCGCGTCGTAGAGCCGCTCGGTCAGGCCGTCCCGCGCCTCGATGAGGTGCAGGTAGAGGCCGCGGTAGAAGAACAGTGTCCGGCGGGAGGCGCCGAGCATGACCGGCAGGTCGGTGGCGTCGGACTCGGCGAAGACGTCCGCGACCGCCTGCTTGTCGGCCTCGTCCATCCGCGCGATGATCAGGGTGCGTTGTGCCATCGTGGTCCCTCCTGGATCGAAGCGTCAGGCTCGAGCGAAGCAGAGGATGAACGCGTCGCCGTGGTCCGACGGGGTGTACTCGGTGCCCGCGTACGCCCGGTACGGCTGCCGGACGACCTCCACCCGGTCGAAGAACCGCAGGTAGCGGTCGAGCATCGCGGCCGGCGTGGTGGTGCAGGTGGCGGCGTCCGGCACCGCGCCGTCCAGCGAGAACATCGGCACGAACCGCCCGCCCGGCCGCAGTGCGCGCACCAGACGGGGCATGAACTCGTCCAGCCGGGCGCGGTCCTCGAAGAGTTCGCGCGGCAGCTCCGGGTCGAAGAACACGCCGTCGTACGCCGCCTGCGGAAGGCGCTCCAGGTGGTCGAAGAAGTCGGCGTGGACGATGTCCAGGTTCTCCGGCGCCGCCGGGTGCTCGGCCCGGAACAGGTCGATCACCTCGGCGTGCTTCTCGATCACGGTGTGCCGGCGGGTCCCGGGGTGGCCGGCGATGCGCAGCGCGGAGTATCCCAGGCCGAGCCCGACCTCGAGGTAGTCCCCGCCGCCGGCGCACAGCAGATCCGCGGAGCGCCACATCAGCTCCGCCTCCCAGCCCTGCATCGCCTGCACGCCGTCGATGAGCAGCGTCACCTCGCCGTCCGCGCCGCGTACCAGCGAGATGTCCGGCGCCAGTGTCATGTCGTGCTCCAGGTGGGTTGGGGCCGCCGCTCGGCGACGACCAGGTCGACCAGGGAGGTGGTGTGCACGCCCTTGCGGAACAGCGGATGGGCGATGAGCTCGCGCAGGAAAGCGGTGGTCGTACGCACGCCGGGACCGGCGACGCGCAGTTCGGCGAGCGCCCGGTCCATGCGGTCCAGAGCGGTCTCGCGGTCCGGCCCCCAGCAGATGACCTTCGCGATCAGCGGGTCGTAGTGGGGCGTGACGGTCAGTCCGGGGTACGCGTGGGTGTCCACCCGCACGAACGGGCCACCGGGCGGCACGAACTCGGTGAGCGGGCCGGGCGCAGGCACGAAGTCCCGGTCCGGGTCCTCGGCGTTGATCCGGCACTCGACCGCGACACCGTACGGGCGCACGTCCTCCTGCCGCATCGAGAGCGGCTGGCCGGCCGCGATCAGCAACTGCTCGCGGACCAGGTCCACGCCGGTCACCATCTCGGTCACCGGGTGCTCGACCTGGATGCGGCAGTTGGCCTCCATGAAGTAGAAGTCCCGGCTCTCGGCGTCGAGCAGGAACTCGAACGTCCCCGCGCCCCGGTAGCCGGCCGCCCGGGCGCCGCGCAGCGCGGCGGCGGCGATCCGCTCGGCCAACTCGGGGCCGACCACCGGCGACGGGCTCTCCTCGACGAGCTTCTGCCGCCGCCGCTGGGCGGAGCAGTCCCGCACCCCGAGGTGCACCGCGTTGCCGTGGTCGTCGCAGAGCACCTGCACCTCGATGTGGTGCGCGGCGGTCAGGAACCGCTCGACGCAGACCCGGTCGTCGCCGAAGAGCAGCCGGGCGGTCTCCCGGGTCCGCCGGTACGCCGCGGCGAACGCGTCCGGCCCGGTGACGATCTCCATGCCCCGCCCGCCGCCGCCGACCACCGCTTTGATGATCACCGGGTACCCGATGTCGTCAGCGGCGGCGCGCGCCTCGGCCTCCTCGACCGCCGTGCCGGTGCCCGGCAGGATCGGCAGCCCGGCCTCGCCCATCGCGGCGCGCGCGGCAGCCTTGTCGCCGAACCGGCCGATCACCTCCGGTGGTGGCCCGACGAACGTCAAGCCGTTCTCGGCGCAGGCGGCGGCGAAGTCCGGGTCCTCGGAGAGGAAGCCGTACCCCGGATGCACCGCCTCCGCGCCGCGTTGCAGGGCCGCCTCGATGACCGCGGCGGCGTTGAGGTAGCTGCGTCGGGCCGGTGCCGGTCCGATGTGTACCTGCTCGTCACCGAGCCGGTCGTGTACGGCGTCGCGGTCGGCGGTCGAGTAGACGGCGATCGTCCGGATGCCGAGTTCCCGGCAGGCCCGCACGACGCGTACCGCGATCTCGCCACGGTTGGCGACCAGGACCGAGCGGAACCTCATGGTCGCTCTCCCCCGCCGAACACCTCGGCGCAGCCGCCGCCGGCACGGTCGGTGGCCACCATGAGGAGCGCCTGGTCGTACTCGACCGCCGTGGCGTCGGCGACCAGCACCTCCACCACCTCGCCGGCCACTTCCGACTCCACCGGGTTCATCAGCTTCATCGACTCGACGATGCCGATCTGCTGGCCCACCTCGACCCGGTCACCGAGCGCCACGAACGGCGGCGCCTCCGGCGCGGGCGCCCGGTAGAACGTCCCCAGCAGGGGCGCCCGTACGGCCACCGGCGCGGCGGCGGGCTCCTCGGCGGTCGCGCCGACGGTCGCCGACACCGCGGTCCGCCCTACGGCGGCCACCGGCGCCGGCTCCGCCCAGTCGACCTCGACGCTGAGGTCCCCGCTGCGCAGGCGCAGCCCGGACGGCGGGCTCGGGGAGAGCTCGAGCAGGGCCGCCGCGGTGCGGCGCAACTGGTCGAGCGGGGATTCCTGGTCGTTCACGGCACTCCCTTCGCGATCGGCGGTCAGGTCTCGGAGGCGACGTCGAACGTCTCCCACGGCCGGGTGCGGCCGGTGTCCAGATAGGGGCGCAGCGGGGTGGTGTGCCGGTGCGTGTCGGAGTGCACCCAGCGCCGCAGGTCCTCCTCGGTGCGCCAGCGGCTGGTCACCATCAGCACCCCGGGCTCGTCCCGGGAGGTCAGCAACTCGCTGCTGACCATGCCGGGCGTGCCGGCGAGGTGTTCGCCGATCCGGCGGTACGTGTCGGCCAGGCTCAGCACGTCGCCCTCCGGCACGCGGTACCAGAGGATCACCCGTACCCCGGTGGCGGTCTCGGTCGTCATCTCATTCCTCGTCTCTTCCTCGGGTCAGGCGGGCAGCAGCAGGCCGACGGCGACGGCGTTCGCGGCGAACGCGCCGACCGCCAGCACCGTGCGGGCCAGGTTCCAGCGCTGCCAGGCGGCGCGCGGGTCGCGGGCGGCGAAGTCGTCCGGCAGCCGGTCCGGATCGAGCGCGAGCACCCGGCGTTTGAGCGGCGCCGCCCGGGCCGCCGACACCGCGATCACGCCGGCCAGCGCGGCCACGGCCACGACCAGCGCGGGCCGGGCGTCCCGGGCCGGACCGGCGGCGAGCAGCGCGACGTCGGCGGCCACGGTGATCAGCACGGCGACCGGCGCGAGCGGGTCGAAGCGCGGGGACCAGAAGCGGTGCAGCCGTACGTACTCCGGTCCGCTCAGCCGCCGCATCCACGGCACACCGCCGATCGCCGACCACAGCAGCATCCCGGCGACCAGGCCACCGGCGAGCAGTGCGACGGGCAGCAGCAGCGCCATCTCAGGCCGTCCGGGCGGCCGACTCGACGAGCGTGCGGATGCGCTCCATCTGCACGGCCGTGTTGCGGTTGAGCCGCTCCGTCATCCGCGCGTCGTCCACCGGCGCGTCCGGGCGCATCTCGAAGTCCTGCACCCAGCGCATCTCGACCCCGCCGGGCACCTCGCGGTACTCCCAGAACAGGCTCATGTACCTGAACCAGCCGGGCTCCACCCGCTGCGCCCGCACCGTGCGCCGGGTGACGTCCGGCGTACGGTCGCTGACCCAGCTCCACTCGTTTCCCTGCTCGTCCGGGTGCATGGTGAGCCGGAACCGGATCGTGTCGCCGTCGCGGCGGAGGATCTCGGCCTTGGCGTACTCGCTGAACAGCTCCGGCCAGTTCTCCACGTCGTTGGTCATGCGCCACACCAGGTCCAGTGGCGCGTCGATGACGATGCTGTTGTCGGTGTGACCGGCCATGGCCGTCCCCTCTCCGTCGTCGGCGATGCTGTCAATCCGATGTGGACGCGACGTCCAGCCGCGCTGGAGCCGTCCGGGCGGCGGCGAGCCGGGCTCCGGCGTCCGCCAGCTGGTGCGGCGGGTGGAAGCTGAACGCGGCGCGTACGGCACCCGCGCCCGCCGCGCCGAAGCGCCGCCCGTCGGCCACGGACACCCCGGCCGCGGCGGCGCGCTCCCGCAGGGCGGCGCCGTCCCCGTCCGGCGCGGGCAGCCAGACGAAGAACCCGCCGTGCGGTGCGGCCACACCGAGTGCCCCGGCGAACGCGTCCCGCCGGGCGCGCAGCTCGCCGCGCAACCACGCCAGGTGGCGGTCGTAGCCGCCGCCGGCCAGCAACGTGGCCACCGCCAGCGCGGCCAGGTGGTTGAAGCCGCCGCCGCTGTCCGCCCAGCCGGCGGTCGCGAATCGCCGGACCAGCCGCGGCTCGGCCTCGATCCAGCCCAACCGCAGGCCGGGCGCGAGCGTCTTGGCGAACGTGCCGAGCCGCACGACGCCACGCCGCCCGGCGAGCGCGTGCAGCGACGGCGGCTCGGGCGGGCCGTCGTAGCGCAGGCCCGCGTACGCGTCGTCCTCGACGATCGGCACGCCGGCGTCCGCCGCCTCGGCCACCAGCGCGCGGCGGCGCCCCGCCGGCACGGTCACGCCGGTCGGGTTCCGGTACGTCGGGATCAGGTACGCGAACGCCACCCGCTCCCCTCCCCTGCGGATCCGGCGCGCCGTGGCCGTCAGTGCCCCGGGCACCGGCCCGTCCGCGTCTGACTCGACCGCCTGGATCCGCAGCTCGCGATCGGTGAGGACGCGCAGGCCGTAGTCGTAGCTGAGCGGCTCGGCGAGCACCACGTCGCCGGGTCGGGTGAGCGTGCCGGCCACCAGGTGCAGCCCCTGCGAGGCGCCGGCGGTGACCAGCACGTGGTCCGGCCCGGTCCCGGCCCGGGCGGCGAGCGCCTCGCGTAGCGGCGCCGGACCCCGGTTCTCCCCGTAGGTGAGGGCAGCCGGGCCGAATTCGTCGAGCGCCCGCGCGTACGCCCGGGCGAGCGACCGCACCGGCAGCAGTGCCGGGTCCAGGTAGCCCGGCCCGAGGTCGGTCGTGCCGGGGGGCGCGACGGACTGCACGACGCCCGCCCGCCAGTACGGTCCGCCGCTCACGCGTCCAGCAGCACGGCCCGCAGCGCGCGGACGGCCGCGTCCAGTGCGCCGGGCGGCCGGGCGAGCGCGATCCGCAGCGAGCGGTCCCCGCGGGCCGGGTCGGCCCAGTGGAACTGGCCGCACGGCAGGACGTAGACGCCGCCCTGCCGGAGCCTGGTCCAGACGTCCAGGCAGGGACGGTCGCCGAGGTCGACCCGCTCGACGCTGACCCGCGCGTCGACGTCGGGGAACGACACGCCGGGCACGTCGGCCAGCGTCGCGCGCACCAGGGCCCGGTTGTCCGCGACGAAGCGGTGCAGGTCGGTCAGGCCACCCGCCGCCGCGTCCTCGGCGAACCGGGTGACCAGCACCAGGATGAACGGCGAGACGCCGAGCAGGATGTCGGAGTGGATCTTGGCGAGCGGCAGGCCGACACCGTCGCCGTAGGCCAGCAGCCCGACCTTGAGGTCCAGCGTGGCCCACAGTTTGCCGGTGTCCTCGATGACCACCCACCGGCAGCCGCTGTCGCGCAGCACGGCGTAGTGGTCGTAGTGGCTGCGGGTGTCGAATCCGCGGAACGACGTGTCCAGGGCGAGCACGACGTCCCGGGCGGCGCACTCGGCGGCGATCGCCGCCAGCCGCTCCTCGGCCAGCACCCGGCCGGTCGGGTTGTTCGGCGTGGTGACGAAGAGGCACCGCACTGCCTCGGGCACCGCCTCGCCCACCGGCCCGTGGTGCAGCACGTCCTCCTCGACCGGCAGCAGCCGCAGGCCGTTGCCGCGCAGCAGGTCGGGGATGTTGTCGAAGGTCGGGTGCACGAGCGCGACCGGGCCGCCGCCGGAGGCCGCCAGCGACCGGGACAGGATCTCCATCGCGACCGACGAGGAGTAGCAGGTCAGCACCCCGCCCGGCCCGGTCGGGTAGCTGTGCTGGCGCAACAGGTGCAGGTACGCGCCGTGCGCCTCGCGTTCGAGGTCGTCGACCGGCTGCGCGGCCGCCTTGCCGAACAGGTCGGGAAGCTCGTCGATGATGCTCCGCTGCGCCTCGGTGAGCTCCTGGCGGGCGTGGCCGTCCGCCATGTTGAGCTGGCTGCTGAGCGCGAGGGACTCGATCTCCGTCAGGTTGGCCTCACGCAGCAGGGGCGTGCTGGGACTCATGTACGCACTCCAGGTGTCGGTGGGGCAGGGGCTCAGAGCGACAGCCGCGCGGCGGTGTTCGTCAGCCACTGGTTGAGCTGCAGGACCATCTCCAGGTCGGTCAGGTCCCGCCACGCGCGGGCAGGATCGAACGGCGCGCGCAGCGCCCGCTGGACGGCCGGCACGTCGAGCAGCCGGCGCACCGGCGCGTGCGGATCGGCGAGCACCTCGGCGGCCTCGCGACGCAGCGACCCGGCGTAGGCCGGGTTCCGCCCGGTCGGGAACTGGCTGGACGGCCGGGTCAGCACCGAGGCCGGCAGCAGATCGGCCACCGCGGCGCGCAGCAGACCCTTGGGACCGCCCGAGGTCTTCAGCGACCACGGGACGTTGTACAGGTACTGCACGAGCCGGTGGTCGCAGAACGGCCACCGCAGCTCCACGCCCTCGGCCGCGCTCACGCCGTCGTCCAGCGCGCAGCCGAACTCCTGCCACCCCTGCAGGTGCAGGAAGTAGATCTCCCGCAGCCGTGCCTCGGCGGGGTCCTCGGCGTCGAGACGCGGCACCCGGGCGAGGTCGGCCCGGTACGTGTCGGCGAGATAGCCGGGCACGTCGAGCTTGGCCAGCAGGTCCGGGGCGAGCAGGCCGGTGCCGAGACCGGCCGGGGGCAGCCGGTCGCGGGTGGCGGCGATCCACGGGTAGGTGTCCGCGCCGATCACGGTCGGGTCGTCCATGCCCATGAACGAGGCGAACACGGTGTCCGCCTGCTCCCCGGCAAGCACCACACCGCTGTGGACGGCGATCCGGCGGCACAGCAACCGCAGCGACGCCGGGAACTGCGGCGCCGCCACCGGCATGTCCTGCTGCGCCGCGACCGCCGAACCGCGGGCCACCGGGTCCAGCAGTTCGGCCGGGTCCAGCTCCAGGTAGGTGTGCTCGGCGCCGAGGTGTGCGGCCACCTCGGCCGCGAAGGGTGCGTCCTCGGCGCTGCGCATCGGCCCTGGCGTGCCCGGCCCGCCACCGGGGTAGCCGATCGTGTACGTCCGCAGCGGCCCCTCGCCGCGCCGGGTCAGCTCGCGGGCGGCCAGCGCGGCGACCGTCGACGAGTCGACGCCGCCGGAGAGCAGGACGGCCGGAGGCGTGTCCGCCCCGAGCTGCCGGGCGACCGACGCGCCGAGCAGCTCGCGCACCCGGGCGACGGTGGCGTCCCGGTCGTCGGGGTGCGGCGCGGCGGTCAGCTCCCAGTAGCGGTGCTCGGTCGTGCCGTCCCGGCCGGCCTCGACGACGCCGCCCGGCAGCACGCGCCGCATGCCGCGGAAGACCGCCCGGCCCGGTGTGCTGGTGAAGGCGAGCAGTTCGCGCAGACCGTCGGCGTCCACCTCGCGGTCGGCCAGCGGATGCGCGAGCAGCGCCTTCGGCTCGGAGCCGAACGTCAGGCCGCCGCCCACCCGCTGGTAGAACAGCGGCTTCACCCCGAGCCGGTCACGCACCAGCAGCAGTCGCTCCCGGGTGGCGTCCCAGACCGCGATCGCGAACATGCCGTCCAGGTGCTCGGCGAACGCCGGGCCCCAGCGCAGGTAGGCGTGCGCGACCACCTCGGCGTCGCCGCCGCCGGTGAACTCGTGCCCGGCGGCGGCCAGCTCGGCCCGCAGCTCGCGCCAGTTGTAGACCTGGCCGTCGAGCAGCAGGGTCGCCCGCCCGCCGCCCGGCCCGCGCACGCTCACCGGCTGGCTTGCGCGCCCGCGCTCGACGACCGCCCGGGCCCGGTGCCCGGCGACGAGGTGCGGTGCGACGAACACGCCCTCGCCGTCCGGCCCGCGCGGGGCCAGCGTGCCCAGCTGGGCGAGCACCACCCCTCGGTACGTGCTCAGGTCGCGCTCGAAATCGAGCCAGCCCGCGATACCGCCCATCAGCCGTCCTCCTCGCGACGATCGCCGTGTCCCGAGAAGGTTCACAGGAGCACATCGCCCGCCGGTCGAGGACGATTCGAGCCCTACTCCCGGTGCACCGCGAGCAGCACCGGGACGCGCGCCGCCCGGCGGCCGGGCAGCACCGACGCCAGTACCGTCACGGTGACCGCACCGAGGACGATCACCGGCAGCGCGTAGCCGGGCAGACGTGCCGCGATCAGATCGCTGCCGGTGACGGCCTGCGCCAGGCGGATCACGCCCAGCGCGGTCGCCACGCCGAGCCCGGTGCCCAGCACCACGACGGTTGCCGCCTCCCACCGGACCAGCGCCTGGACCTGGCGCTCCGCCGCGCCGACCGCCCCGAGCACGCCGAACTCGCGGGTGCGTTCCGCGACCGACAGCGAAAGCGTCGTCGCGACACCGAACAGCGCCGTCACGATGGCCACGCCGAGGAAGACGTAGAGCAGCGTGGGGTCGAACATCAGCCCGCCACCCGCCCCGGTCAGGTAGGCGCGGGGCGGGTCCACCCGCGCGGTGGGCACGTCGGCCACCGCCGCCCGCAGCCCGTCGGCGACCGGGCCGGCCCCGGCGACCAGGACCACGGAGACGAACGCCACCGGATCGATCGCCCGGACCGTGGCCGAGGTGACGATCGCGTCGCCGACCATCACCTGTGCCTCCCGGGAGTACGTCGCGACGACCTCCAGCACGCGGACGCCCTCGGCGGCCCGCACGGTCATCCGGGTGCCCACCGGCCAGTCGTACGCCTCGGCGAGTTCCGCCGCGACCGCGATCTGCCCGTCGGCGAGACGGGACACCGGCCGGCCCGCGGCGCCTAGGTCGACCAGCCCGGCCAGTGCCGCGCCGTCCGCGCCGGTGACGGTGAGCGGCGGCACGACGGTCGGCCGGCCGCGCACCCGCGGCGGCGGGATCGGGTCGGTGACCGTCGTGCGCGCCCGCACCAGCTCGGCGGACGCCCGCACCCCGGGCACCGTGGCGGCCTGCTCCGCGACCGAGGCGGGCAGGCCGCTGCCACCGTCGGTGCTCACCACCAGGTCGGCCCGGACCGCGGCCGTACCCCGGTCGGCGCGGCCCTCGGTGATCGAGGTGACCAACGACCAGGTCACGGTCGACAGGGCCACGGTCAGCATCAACAGGGACGCGGCCGAGGCCACCCGGCGCGGGCTGCGCACGATGAACGCGCGGGCCATCCGGCCCACGTCCGGCCGCAGCGCGACGGCCAGCGTGCCGACCAGCCGGCCGAGTGGCGGCACCACGTACGGCCCGAGCACGGCCAGCGCGGAGAGCAGCAGCAGACCGGCCAGGATGGCAGCCGCGCCGGCCGACGTCACGCCCTCCGGCGTCGGATCCTCCCGGCGGGCCAGGAAGCTGAGGCCCACGAACATCCCGGCCAGGGCGAGCACCGGCAGGGCACCGAGCAGGCGCCGCCGGGACCGGCCCGACGAGTCGGCCGACGCCTCGGCGAGCGACTCGACCGGCGACGTCAGCGACGCCCGCCACGCCGGGCGGGCCGAGGCCAGCCAGGTGATCAGCAGGCCCGCGGCGAGTGGCGGCAGCAGGTAGGCGAGGCCCAGCTGCGGACCGGCACCGCCGGTGTCCAGCCCGGTGCCCGCCAGCGGCCCGGCCAGCAGGCGCGCGACGCCGAGACCGACGACCAGGCCGAGCAGGCCCGCGGCGAGCCCGACGAATACCGCCTCGGCGCGCAGCAGCAGCCGTACCTGGCGCGGTGTCATGCCGACGGTCAGCAGCAGCGCGAGGTCGCGGGCACGCTGACGCACGAGCGTGCCGAACGTGCCGGCCAGCACGAACACCCCGACGAACGCGCCGACCAGCGCCAGCATGCCGAGGTTGGTGGTGATCTGGGTGGCCAGCTCGGCGATCGTGCGCCGCTGGGCGTCCCGCACCTGCGTGCCGGTGCCCACCCACACGTCGGAGCGGGACGCGTCACCGGCGAGCGCCCCGCGGAGGGCACCGGCCAGCACGGCCCGGTCGGCTCCGGGCGTGGCCGCCACCCAGAGCGCCTGCCAGTCGTCGCCGAGCCCGGCGGCCTGGCGCACCCGGCCCGGGTCGGTGAGCACGGTGAGCCCGCCCGCCGACGCGTCCCCGCCGCCGACCGTCACCACGCCGACGACCGTCACCCGTGCGGCCTCGTCCGGCAGCAGCAGCGTGGTGACGTCGCCGGGCCCGAGGCCGCCGCCACGCGCGGTCTGCCGGTCGATGACGACCTCGCCGGCCGCGGCCGGCGCCCGTCCCGCCACCAGCGCGTACGCCGACAGTTGCGGCGCGGCGACCCACGGCCGCAGATAGCTGCCGCCACCGGCGGGTGCCGGGACGGCGCGCCCGTCGGCACCGACGATCTCGGCCGGCACGGCGGCGTCACCGGCCGCCGCGGCGACGCCCGGCAGCGCGGCGACTCGGTCGACCGCCGCCGCGCTCACCCGGGCGCCGGAGCCGCTCTCCGGGCCGCGCACCGGCGCGTCGCCGGGTCGGGCGACCAGCGAGACGGTGGCGTACTCGCTGCCGTCGACGTCGTCCATCGCCGCCGTGAACTGGAGGACGAACTGCAGCGACCCGGCGAGCAGGCCGGTCGCGAGCGCGCCGGCGGCGACGGTGCCGACGAGCCGGGGCCACCGCTCGGCGACCGTTCGGCGGGTGATCAGCCAGAGGATCCGCATGCCGCCCCCTCACTCCGGGCTGGAGATCCGGCGCAGCCGGGCCAGGACCTCGTCGACGGTGGGCTCGGCGAGCGTGTCGACGATCCGGCCGTCGGCGAGGAAGAGCACGTCGTCGGCGTACGCCGCGGCCTTCGGGTCGTGCGTGACCATCACGATGCTCGCGTTCTCGGTCTCGACCGCCTCACGCAGGAACCGCAGGACCTCGGTGCCGGAACGGGAGTCGAGGTTGCCCGTCGGCTCGTCCGCGAAGACGACGTCCGGTCGGGTGAGCAGCGCCCGGGCGATCGCGACCCGCTGCTGCTGACCGCCGGAGAGCTGGGCCGGCCGGTGCGCCAGCCGGTCGGTGAGGCCGAGCCGGGCCACCAGCTGCGTCATCCAGGCGCGGTCGATCCGACGGCGGGCGAGGTGGGCGATCATCGTGATGTTCTCCTCCGCCGTGAGCACCGGCAGCAGGTTGAACGCCTGGAACACGAAGCCCATCCGCTCCCGGCGGAGCCTGGCCAGCGCGGTGCGGCCCAGCCGGGTGAGCTCCTGACCGGCGACCACCACCTCGCCGGACGTCGGCCGGTCGAGACCGGCCAGGCAGTGCAGGAACGTCGACTTGCCCGACCCGGACGGCCCCATCACGGCCGTGAAGCGGCCGAGCGGGAACGACGCCGAGACGCCGTCCAGTGCCCGGACCGCCCCGTCACCGCTGCCGTAGACCCGGGTCAGGTCCCGGGCGGTGACGGCCGCCTCCCCCATGGTTGTCTCGTCCGCTCGCATGCGGTCGTTTCCTCCCTCGGTCGACGCCATCCGCGAATGCTCGAGCCGCGCTCGAGAACGGCCGGATCACCCGTTCCTACGGTGTCCGTCATGGACGATCCCATCACCCCTACGGAACCGTACGGTTACACGCTGCCGCTGTCGCCCTCGGGTACGGCGGCCATGGTCACCCCGCCGCCGTGGCACTTCTCCGGGGAGGTGGTGATGGTGGAGTACCGGGCCGACCCGGACGCCGTGGCCCGGCACCTGCCGCCCGGCCTCGACCCCGGCCCGGACGCCGGTGCGGCCGCCGCCGTCTGGGCGCAGTGGCAGTGGTGCTCCGACTCGGGCGACGAACTGGGCGCGCCGGAGCGGTGCCAGTTCGCCGAGTTCCTCGTCCTGCTGGCCTGCGAGCACCGGGGAGTGCCGGTGGTGCGGTGTCCCTACGCCTGGGTGGACAGCGCCGTGCCGTTGGTACGCGGCTGGATCCAGGGCATGCCGAAGCAGTTCGGCGAGATCAGCCAGACCCGGCCGGTGCGTGCCGGCCGGGCCGGGCCGCCGGCGACCGGTGCCGGGACGTTCAGCGGCACGGCCTCGGCGTTCGGCCAGCGGATCGGCCGCGGCACGGTGTACGCACGGGTGGAGCACGCCGACCCGCCGCCGCTCTTCACGCTGCCGCTGGCGCACAGCCGGGTCTTCCCCGGCTGGGTGCCGGGCGAGGAGCCGGTCGCCGGCCTGGTCGCCTCCCGGGTCACCGACGTGACGTTCACCGGCCTGCGCTCCGGGCCGGCCGACCTGTGGCTGACCGGCGACCCGGCGTTCGCCGACCTGGCGTCGCTGGCGCCGCGCGAGGTGGGCACCGGCACCGTCTTCGCCTACGGCGAGACGCTCGTCGGCGGTCGTCCCCTGCCCTGACCACGGCCCGGCGGCCCCGGCACGCCGCACTAGAAGAACACCACCGAGCGCTCGTCGACCCGGTGCCGGAACACCCACCACATCCACGCCTGACTGAGAACGATCACCGGCAGCACGGCCGCCGCGACGCCGCCGAGCACGGAGAGCGACGCCGGGTCGGCGGCCGAGTCGCGTACGACCACCCACCCGGCAGTCGCCACCATCAGCAGCGGGCCCACGACCGCGCCGGCGGTGGCGGCCAGTGCCAGGCCCGGCCGGCCCCGCCCGAGCAGCACCCGCGCGCCCAGGGGTGCGGCTGCCGCCGCGAACCCGGCCAGCGCCACCGGCACCAGCGCACCGGCCCGCTGGGGCAGCACCCCGGCGGCCACCGTCACCACGGTCGCGACGGCGAGCAGGCCCGCGCCTGCCGGCAGCAGCCGCCGTGCGGTGCCCGCCACCGCGGCGGCCGGCACCTGGGGCAGCCGGGCCGTCAGGAACACGGCGCCGTGCCCGGCGAAGACCACCGCCATGGTCACGGCCCAGAGCAGCGAGAACCAGCCGTACACCGGATGCGCGGCACCACCGTCACCGAGCCGGATCATCAGGTTGGCGACCACCACGCCCCAGCCGGCCGCGAAGACCGTGCTGACCACGGCCAGGGTCGTGTCCCAGAAGCCGCGCCAGCGGGCGCCGGGCAGGCGGCTGCGGGACCAGACCGCCGCGTCGCGCACCACCCAGACGACCAGCAGCGGCCAGACCAGAGCCCGCAGCTCGCCGAGCACCTCGCCCTCGAGCAGGGGAAACGCTCCGAACAGGACCCCGCCGGTGGCGACCAGCCACACCTCGTTGCCGAGCAGGAACGGCCCAAACGCCGTGATCATCGCCCGGCGCTCCCACTCGGTGCGGCCGAGCGGGCGCACCAGCATGCCGCTGCCGATGTCGAAACCGTCGAGCACCAGGTAGCCGCCGAGCAGCAGGCCCAGCAACAGCACGAAGAACAGATCCACGAACCTCACCTGCCCACGAGTACGGAGTCGTCGTCGGACGTGGACGAGCCGAGCGTCGCGCCCAGCGGCATGCCCAGCGCGTCGTCCTCGATGCCACGGCGGGCGAACCGCCCGAGCAGCACGATGTTGAGCAGCACCAGCCCGCCCAGCACCACCGCGAAGCCGGTGAACGACGCCGCGGCGGCCCCGGTGGAGAGCGGACTGGCGGCGTCTTCCGTCGACAGCACGCCGTAGACCGCCCACGGCTGCCGTCCGACCTCGCGCACCAGCCAGCCGCAGATCACCAGCACGAACGGCACCGGGATGAGCGCGACCAGGAGGTAGAGCGGCACGCGCAGCCGCACCACCCAGTTGCGGATCAGCAGCACCAGCAACACGATCGACAGCAGGGCCAGGCCGAACGTCGTCTGCATCATGATCTGGTAGGGCACCGACACCCAGTCGGGGGGCAGCCAGTCGCCCGGGCCGAACCGTGCCGCGAGCTCCTGCTGCACCCGCAGCGTGCGCTCCGGGTCGGCGTACATCGCGGCGAGCTTGCCGGGCTGGCTCTGCTCGATGACCACCTCCTGGAGGAACCCGAAGTGGATGGCCGGGTAGACGCCGATCGGCAGCGCGACCACGGCGAAGCGCAGCGACCGGCGGAACTCGATGACGTCGGGCGTACGGCGCAGGAGCTGCCACGCGCTCACCCCGGCGACGAACAACGCGCCGGTGACCACCGCCGCGGAGACGACGTGCTGCACCGCGTCGAGCAGGTTGGGGTTGCGCATCAGGGCGCCGAAGTCGGTCAGGAAGGCCACCCCGTCGCGGATCTCGTGACCGACCGGGTGCTGGAGGAACGCGTTGGCCGCGAGGATCCAGTAGGCCGAGACGTACGCCGTGATGGCCACGACCCAGATCAGCCCCAGGTGCAGCAGGCGGGGTATCCGGCCCCAGCCGAAGATCCACATGCCGAGGAACGTCGCCTCGATGAAGAACGCCACCAGCGTCTCGATCGCGATCGGGCCGCCGAGCACGTTGCCGGTGACATGCGCGAGGCCGGCCCAGTTGAGCCCGAACTGGAACTCCATCACCAGGCCGCCGATGATGCCGGCACCGTAGTTGACGACGTAGAGCCGGCCCCAGAACTTGGTCAGCCGCTCGTGGACCGGATCCTTGCGGAACGTCCACAGCGTCTGGAACGCGACGACGAACAGCACCAGCCCCAGGGAGAGCGTCACGAACAGGTAGTGCACCGAGCCCGTGACGGCGAACTGCAGTCTGCTGATCTCGACGGCGTCCATGGCGACGAGTCTGCCGAAACACGCTAGAAAGGGCGTCGGGCCGTGGACGACTCATCGGCTACATCCTCAGGCCAGGGCGGCGGCGCCCGGCTGGCCTGAGGATGTACGCCGCACGTGTTCCCCGGTCGGGTGACCGCGCGGGCGCTCTCACCTACCCTGGGTGGGTGCTTGCCCACCGGTTGCGACGCCACCGGGGTTCAGCGACCCGTCGCGGCTCGGCCGCCCGCTGGAGCTCAGCGGTGCGCCACGGCCTGGCCGGCGAGGTCGGGCCGGCGCTCGTCGTGCTGGCCGTGAGCCTCGCGGCCACCGCCATCATCGGCTGGGGCGACGGCTCGCCGCACCCCCCGCTCCCGCTCGGCTACCTGCTGCTGGCGGCCGATGCCGCCCTTGTCGTGCTGCATCGTCGCCAGCCGTTCGTGATGCTGGCCGGCACGCTCGCGCTGTCCCTCACCTACCACGGTCTCAACTTCCCCGGCGGCGCGTTCACCATCGCGCCCGCCGTGGCGATCTACTTCGCCGTCGTGTCGGCGCACCGGCTCGCAGCGGGGCTGACCTCGCTCGGTTTCCTGGCCGGGGTGTTCCTGCTCGGCCAGGTGCACGACCGCGAACCCAACACGCAGGGCGCGGTGTGGCTGATCGCCTGGCTCTCACTGATCATGGCGGTCGGCGAGGCCGCCCGCAGCCACCAGGAGCGGCTGCGCCAGACGCAGGAGCGGGCCGCGCTGGCCGAGGCCACCCGCGAGGAGGAGGCCCGGCGCCGCGCGGTCGAGGAACGCATGCGCATCGCCCGCGAACTGCACGACGTGCTGGCACACCGCATCTCGACGGTGACGATCCAGGCCGGCGTCGCGGCGCACCTGATCGACCGCGACGTCGACCAGGCGCGCGAGGCGTTGCTGGCCATCCGCGCGACCAGCCGGGAGGTGCTGGTCGAGATGCGGTCGACGCTCGGCATGCTGCGCCGGGTCGACGACGAGGAGCTGCCGACCGGTCCGGCGCCCGGCATGGCCGACCTCGACAACCTGGTCCGCGACGTGGTGGCCAACGGCGTTGACGTCTCGCTCGACGTGGTCGACGTGCCGTCCGCGCTGCCGGCCAGCCTCGACCTCGCGGTCTACCGCATCGTGCAGGAGTCGCTGACCAACGTGGTCCGGCACTCCGGTGCGTCCCGCGCCCGGATCGGCATCGTCCACGTCCACGGCGAACTGGCGGTCGAGGTCCGGGACAACGGCCGCGGGGTGCCGCACGGCCTGCCCCGGCACGGCAACGGCCTGCTCGGCATGCGCGAGCGGGTGGCCGCGGTGGACGGCACGTTCGAGGCGCGTGGCGCCGACGACGGCGGGTTCCTGGTCACCGCGCGGCTGCCGGTCCGGAGCGGTGCCCGATGATCCGGGTGATGCTGGCCGACGACCAGACCCTGGTGCGGGCCGGTCTGCGTTCCCTGTTGCAGTCCGAGCCGGACATCGAGTTCGCCGGTGAGGCCGCCGACGGCGAGCAGACCGTGCGGGTCGCCGCCGAGGTGCGGCCGGACGTGCTGCTGATGGACATCCGCATGCCCCGGATGGACGGCATCGAGGCGACCCGGCGGATCGCCGCCCGGCCCGAGTTGTCCGGCGTCCGCGTCGTCATCCTCACCACGTTCGAGCATGACGAGTACATCTTCCGCGGCCTGCGGGCCGGGGCGAGCGGTTTCCTGGTGAAGGACATCGAGCCGGCCGCGCTGTTGCAGGCGGTGCGCGTGGTCGCCGCCGGTGAGGCCCTGCTGGCGCCGTCGGTCACCCGCCGGCTCATCGAGGAGTACGCGGCCCGCAGTCACGAGCCCCCGGCGACGCCCGGCCTCGACCAGCTCACCTCCCGCGAGCGCGAGGTGCTGGTGCTGGTCGCCGGCGGCCTGACCAACCAGGAACTCGCCGACCGCATGAGATGCAGCGTCGCGACCGTGAAGACGCACGTGAGCCGTGTGATGACGAAACTGGGCGCCCGCGACCGGGTGCAGCTCGTGGTGCTGGCCTACGAGTGGGGTCTGGTGCGGCCCGGGTGGCGGGATCCGCTTCCCTTCACCAGGTGACCGGCAGCTCCGGCAGGCCGCGCACCAGGTGCCCGGGGTGCACGGCCAGCGCCGTCACGTCGTTCGCCGGCCGCAGCGTCGGCGGCAGTCGGCGCAGCACTCCGGAAACCGCCTCCTCCAGCTCGACCCGGGCCAGGCGGGCGCCGAGGCAGTAGTGCACGCCGAGACCGAACGTGATGTGCGGGTTGTCCGGGCGGCCGAAGTCGAGCAGGTCCGGGTGGTCGAAGACGCGCGGGTCGCGGTTCGCCGCGCTGATCGCGGGTAGCACGGCCGCACCGGCGCGGATCGTCACGCCGCCCAGCTCGACGTCCTCGGTGGCGACCCGCAGCAGGCCGCCGCCGGTGGTGAGGACGTTGTAGCGCAGCAGCTCGTCCACGGCCCGTGGCAGGGTGTCGGGCTCGCGGCGCAGCGCGGCCAGCTGCACGGGGTGGCGCAGCAGCGTGAGGATCGACAGCGCGATCTCCCCGGCGGTGGTCAGGAAGCCGCCGGTGAGGATGGTCGCGGCCAGCATCACGACCTCCTCGTCGTCGGTGCCGCCGCTCTCGTCGTACGCCTCGATCACCTGGCTGAGCAGGCCGTCGCCCGGCCGTGCCCGGGTCGCGCGGACCAGGCCGGCCAGGTACGCCTTCATCTCCCCCCGGGCGGCGCCGACGCGCTGCGGCGGGTGCGTGGTGAGGCTCAGCAGCAGGTCGACCCATCGCATGATCCGACCGCGGTCCGGGCCCGGCACGCCGAGCAGCTCGCAGATCACCGCGACCGGCAGCCGACGGGCGAAGCCGGCGACGAGGTCGGCCGGGGGCCCGGCTGCCAGCACGTCGTCGAGCAGGGCGTCCACGTCGCGGCGCAGCGCGGGCCGGAGATCCTCGATGCGGCGCGGCGTGAACGCGTGCGAGACCAGGCGGCGCAGCCGGGTGTGCTCGGGCGGGTCCATGTTGAGCATCGAGGTGGGATCCGGCGGGATGGGTTGCAGCCGGGGGGCGCCGGGCGCGGCTGCGGCGGCCCGGCTGAACCGGGCGTCGGTCAGCACGACGCGGTTCTCCGCGTAGCCGGTGACCAGCCAGGCCTCGTCCCCGGTGGGCAGCGTGACCCGGGTGACCGGCTCCTCGGCGCGCAGCCGTGCGAACTCGGCCGGCGGCTCGCCGGGAAACGGCGACGGCATCGGGAAGGCCGGCGGGCCGGTGGTGCTGGTGGAGCTCATCCGCTCTCGCCCCTCTCGTCGGGTGACCGCCCGGAGCCTGCCGGACCCCGCTCGCGCGGTCGTCGAGCGCGGGACGACCGCAGGGCTCGACGGCGGTACGACCCGCGCTCCAGCCCGACCGCGCAGCCTGCTCGCAGCACACCATCCGAGTGGAGGTTTCCGACGTGCCCGATTCCCTCGACACGCAGCCGGTCAGCGCCGAGCCCCTGTGGCGGCTCGGCACGGCGTACTTCAGCCGTAAGGTCACGCTGATCGCCGCCGAGCTGGGCGTCTTCACCGTGCTCGCCGACGGCCCGCTGACCGCCGAGCAGCTACGCGTACGCCTGGAGCTGCACCCACGTGGCGTACCCGACTTCCTGGACGCGCTGGTCGCCCTGGACATGCTGGAGCGCGACGGCGACCGTTACCGCAACACGCCGCTGTCCGACCATTTCCTGAACGCGAACCGTCCCTCCTACGTCGGCGCGTTCCTCTCCGCCGCGGACGCCCGCTGGGACCGGCTGGGCGAGGCGCTGCGCACCGGCGAGCCGCAGAACCGCTGGGGTGCCGGTCCGCAGATGTTCACCGAGCAGTACCGGACGACTGCCGCCTGGCGGAACTTCACCGCCGGCATGGACTACCTGAACGGCATGATCGGCCCGCCGGTGGCGGAGGCGTTCGACTGGGCGTCGGTGGAGAGCGTCGTGGACGTGGGCGGCGCCCGGGGCAACCTGGTGGCAGCGCTGCTGCGACGGCACCCGCACCTCAAGGCGGGCGTCTTCGACCTGCCCGGCGTGGAGCCGGTCTTCACCGAGCACATGACGCAGCTCGGCATCGCCGACCGGGTCACCTTCCACGCGGGCGACTTCTTCACCGTGCCGATGCCCTCGGCGGACGTGCTGGTCCTGAGCCACGTGCTGCACGACTGGGGCATCGAGGAGCGCCGCGTGCTGGTGTCCCGCGCGTTCGACGCACTGGCGCCGGGCGGTCGGCTCATGGTGATCGACCCGATGATCGACGACGACCGCCGGGGCACTGCGGGAGCCCTGCTGACCAGCCTCAACATGCTGATGGTGACGCCGCACGGGGCCGAGTACACCGCCGCGGAGGCGCGCGGGTGGCTGGCGGGGGCGGGCTTCACCGGCGTCGCGGCCGCGCCGCTCGGCGTGCACAACACCCTGCTCTCCGGCGTCCGGCCGGCCTGACCGCGCACGAGAAGGAGACACCGTGCAGCACTCGCAGACAGCCGTGCTCGTCGCGGGCGGCGGGGTGACCGGGCTGACCACGGCGGCGTACCTGGCCGCCCGGGGCGTGCCCACCGTCCTGGTCGAGCGGCGCCCGTCCCCGTCGCCGCACCCACGGGCGCGCGGCTTCAACCCGCGCGCCGTGGAGGTGCTCCGGGCCGTGGGCCTGGAGGCGGCGGTGACCGAGGCCAGCCGGGGCTTCGACGGGCACACCCTGCGTGCCCGGGTGCGCAGCCTGACCGGTGCGGAGGTGCTCCGGCACGACCTGCCGGGCGGAGCCGACCTCGTCGGCCTCACACCGTGCCGGTGGGCGCTGCTCAGCCAGGACCGGCTGGAGCCGCTGATCCGGGCGCGGGCCGAGGAACTGGGGGCGGACGTCCGGTTCGGCACCGAACTGACCGCGTTCCGGCAGGACGACGACGGCGTGACGGCACAGGTCACCGACCGGGCGACCGGCCGGGTCACCGAGGTGCGGGCCGCCTACCTGGTCGCTGCCGACGGCCCGCGCAGCATCGTGCGCGAGCGGCTGGGCATCCCGGTGCGGGGCCGTTGGGGCCTGCACCACCAGCTGAGCATCGTCTTCGACGCCGACCTGGAGACACCGCTGCGCGGGCGGCGCTTCGCGATCTGCCAGGTGCGCAACGATGCGGTCGAGGGCCTGCTGGTGCACGACGACACGCTGCGACAGGGCACGCTCTACGTCCGCTTCGACCCAACGGCGGACGGCGGGGTGACGGCGTTCACCCGTGAGCGGTGCGCCGAGCTGGTGCGGGCGGCGATCGGCGACCCGGAGCTGCCGCTGACGATCCGCGACACCCAGCCGTGGGAGCTGTCGGCGGTGACGGCGGCCCGCTTCCGGGAGGGCCGGGTCTTCCTGGCCGGTGACGCCGCGCACGTGATGCCGCCGGTCAGCGGCTTCGGCGCCAGCACCGGCATCCAGGACGCGCAGAACCTGGCCTGGAAGCTGGCGGCGGTGGTGTCCGGCGAGGCGGGCGAGGCGCTGCTGGACAGCTACGAGCAGGAGCGGCTGGCGGTCGCGGCCCTCACCGTCGACCAGTGCCGCCGCCGGGTGACCGGTGGCACCGGGTTCGCGGCACCGCAGCGCGGCGAGGGCATCCTGGACGACCTCACGCTGACCTTCGGGCTGCGGTACCGCTCCAGCGCGGTGCTGGACGACGGTGCGGATCCCGACGTGCCCGCCTACGGGCCGGCGGAGCTGACCGGCCGGCCCGGCACCCGGCTGCCGCACGTGTGGCTGCGCCACCTCGGCCGCCGTATCTCCACCCTGGACCTGCCGGTGGACGGCCCGGTGCTGCTCACCGGCCCGGACGGCGCTGGCTGGCGCACCGCCGCCGACGAGGCCGGGTTGCCGCTCGTCGTGCTGGACGCGCACACCGACCCGGACGGCGGCTGGGAACGCCGCTACCGGGCGGCCCCGGGCGAGGCGATCCTGCTGCGCCCGGACGGCTACGTCGCCTGGCGTTCGCCGGCTCCGGACGCCGTGGCGCTGGCCACCGCGGCGGACGCGGTGCGCGGCCGCACGGGCGCCGTGCCGGGCCGGGCCGGGCAGTGGCGGTGAGCGGGTTCTGGCGGCGGCTCAGCCGGCGGATCGGGCGGGTGATCCTGGTGTACGGGTGGTGCGCCGCCCTCACCCACCCGATGGGCCCGCCGATGCCACAGCAGCCACGGCGCCCGATGCCGCGTTCCGCCGACCGTCCCCCGGGCTCCCCCGGCGAACGCGACGGACTCGACCATGCCTGACCGGCGCATCATGCTTCCGCTGGCCGGGGTGGTGCTGGCCCAGTTGCTCGCGATGGTCGACCTCAACCTGACGGCGGCCGCGCTGCCGGCGATCGCCGCGGACCTCGGCGGCGCAGACCGCTTCACCTGGGTCACCACCGCGGCCGTCCTCGCGGCCACGGTGACCACCCCGTGGTACGGCAAGCTCAGCGACGTGCGCGGCCGGCGCGCGCTCCTGGTGGTCGCGCTGGTCGTGCTCACGCTGGGCTCGGTGCTGTGCGGCCTGGCGCAGTCGATGAACCAGCTGATCGCGGCCCGCGCGGTGCAGGGCGCCGGGGCCGGTGGCCTGATGGTCTCCGCGTACGCGATCTATGCCGAGCTGCTGGACCCGCGCCGGCTGGTGCGCTACCAGATCGTCTCCGCGACCCTGCTCAACCTCTGCACCGCGCTCGGCCCGGTGGCCGGTGGCGTGCTGACCGACACCTGGGGCTGGCGCTGGGCGTTCCTGGTCACCGTGCCGCCCTCGGTGCTGGCCCTGCTGCTGGTGGCCACGTTGCGGCTGCCGCGCGTCGCGCGCGGCGGCCCGGTCGACCATGCCGGGATGCTGTGGCTGGGTGGTGCGCTCACGGCGCTGGTGCTGCTGGCCGGCTCGGCCGGCACCCGATGGGCGTGGACGTCGCCTCAGGTGGTCGCGCTGGTGGTGGCCGCCGCCGTGCTGCTCACCCTGTGGCGGCGGTCGGCGCACCGGGCGGCCGATCCGGTCCTGCCACCGGCGCTGCTGCGCGACCGGGTGGTGCGGTCGGTGGCGGTGCAGGGCTGGAACACCGGCGCCGGCATGCTCGTCGTGGTCACGTTCCTGCCCGTCGTGTTCGTCTCGCTGGGCGCCTCGGCCGCCGACGCCGGGATCTACCTGCTCACGCTGACGTTCGGCACGCTGGTGGTGTCGCTGGCGGGTACGCCGCTGCTGGCCCGCGTCGGCCACACGCAGTGGTTCGGCGTGGCCGGCACCGCGCTGCTGATCGCCGGCACGGCGTGGCTCGCGTTCACCCACCCGGACCTCGGGCCGGGCGGCTGGGCCGGGTGGGCGCTGGCCACGATGGCGATCGGCGTCGGCATCGGCCTGGGGTTCCAGGTCTACACGCTGACCCTGCTGCGGCATGCGCCGCCCGCGCACCTGGGCGCCGCGCTCGCCGTGCAGTCGCTGAGCCGGCAGGTCGGCGGCTCGCTGGCCCTGGCCGTGCTCTCCGGGGTCTTCCACGCCCGGTTGTCCGCCGGCGCGGGAACGTCCGTGCTGGACGCGGCGCAGGTGGTGTTCGGGCTGACGGCCGTGCTGCTGACGGTCGGCCTGGTGGCGGCCGTCCGGCTGCCGATCCCGTCGCTGGTGGTGGCCGGGCGGGTGCCGGCCAGCACCAGCGAGGCCCCCTGACCTCCGGACGTCGGTGCCCGGCGCGTGTGCCGCGCCGGGCACCGTGGCGTTTAGCGGTAGGGACCGTCCTCAGGAGACCAGCGAGGATGCCGGTGCGGCGTCGAGCGGCAGGCCGGCGAGCACCAGGCGTTGCATCCGCCGCAGGGCGGCGGACGGATCGAGGCCGAGTTGCTCCTGGAGCACGTCGCGGGCCTGCTGGTAGGCGGCCAGGGCCTCACCCCGGCGACCCAGGCCGTAGAGCGCGGCCATCAGGCGGCAGTGCAACCACTCGTCCAGCGGACGCTCCGCGACCAGCCGGCGCAGCTCGGCTACCAGGTCGGCGTAGCGGCCCAGCATCAGGTCGGCCTGGATCCGTTCGTAGAGGACCCGGATGCGCCGTTCCTCCAGTGCCGCGAGGTGGGCCTGCAGCAGCGGGCCGCAGCTCACGTCCGGCATCGCCACCGGGCCGCGCCAGAGGGCGAGGGCCTGGCGCAGCCGTTCCGCGGCGCGCTGCACCTCGCCGGCGGCGAGCATCGCCCGGCCCTGCCCGGCGAACCGGTCGAACAGTTCCACATCGGTCTGCCCCTGCTGGACCCGGAGCAGGTAGCCGGGCGCGCGGGTGAGCAGCACCGGCTCGCGGCGACCGTCGTCCCCGTGCAGGATCTTGCGGAGCTGGTACATGTACGTCTGGGTCGTCGTCACCGCGCTCGCCGGCGGATCCGCGTCCCAGAGTTCCTCGATGAACGACTCGATCGGGACGACCCGGCCCGGGCTCAGCAGCAGCAGGGCGAGAACCTGCCGGTTCTTCGGCGCGGTCGGCGTGCGGAATGCGCCGTCGACCTCGACCTCGAGTGGACCGAGCATGCGATAGTGAATCACTTTGTTACCCCCGTCACACAAGCCATTTCCAATTGTCTCGGCAACCGAATTCCTGATCGATCCGGCCACGTCGAGACTATTGAACAAACGCCAATTACATCGGCCGCGCGAGCGGCTCTGGCCGAAGGGGGTAGGGCAACCACCCCCTTCGGGTCATCCCGCAGACACCTGCCAGGAGATCACCGCGGCACTGTCCATGAACACTGCGATACCTGGCGATAGCGGACCTTATAGGCACGCCCTGACATTCGCTATCGCCATTGCGACTGCCCGTTGGCTGGACTGCGACTGGATGATACGGCAGGATTATCGCGGACGACCTAAACAGGCATCGGGGGCACTGTTGACGGGTTATTCACCACCACATGGAACCGGCGCCGCGACTCATCCGGCACATATTGCCGCACCCCGGGCAGAAGAACCGATACGGGTGTTGACGCTCGGCGGAACGACGCTCTTCTGGGAGGGCGTACGCCGCATCATCGACGTAGAGCCCGACCTCTCGGTGATCCACGACGCGCCCGACCCGCGCACGGCGGACGCGGTCGTCCTGACCACCGCCCACCGTCCGCACGTCGTGCTTGTCGACCGGGAACTGACCGGTCCCACCACCCTGGACGTGGTCGGCGCGCTGCGCGCGCACGGGCCGGGGAGCGGCATCGTCGTGCTGAGCGGGCAGGACGACACGTGGATCGTGCCGGACCTGCTCGCGCTGGGCATCCGGGCGTACCTGCCGAAGAGCGTCTCCAGCGACGAGTTGCTCGCCACCATCCGCGGCGTGGGCCGCGACGACGGTCGGGTCCACCTGATCCTGCCGGCCCGGCGCCGCCCGGTGGCCCTGCCGGGCGGCGCCCGCGACGGCCACCGGGAGCGCGACGTGTTCCCGGTGGTGTCGCGCACGGTGCAACTCTCGCGCCGGGAGCACGACGTGCTCTCGCTCGCGGCCGAGGCGCTGAGCAACTCACAGATCGCCCGCCGCCTCTTCATCAGCGAGGGCACGGTCAAGCGGCACCTGCGGCACGTGTTCAACAAGCTCAACGCGGTGTCGCGCATCGACGCGGTGAACAAGGCGATCGGGGCCGCGCTGATCCCTGCGCCGCGGGTCGACGGCGATCCTCCGCAGCCGCCGGACAAGACGGCGCATCCGTACCACTGAGCCGGTGGCGGCCAGTCGGCGGACGACGACGGTGCCGGCCCCGCACGATCAGTACCGGCGGAACCGCGCGCGCCGCGCGGCGACGAGCTCGCGGCGGCCGGTCCCGTCGAGCGTGCCCAGGGCGACCGCGACGGCGTCGCCCACGGCCGCGACCGCCGCCGCCGGGTCGGCCGGCACCGGCAGCACGCCGTCCACGACCGACGAGGCCAGCAGGTGCCGGGCACCGAGCCGCAGCGCGCGGGCGGCCTGCGGCGCCGCGGCGGCGTCCTTCCACAGGATCGCGGCACACCCCTCCGGGCTGATCACCGAGTAGAACGCGTCCGCCCGGCAGAGCACCCGGTCGGCGACCGCGAACGCGAGCGCCCCGCCGCTGCCGCCCTCCCCCGTGATCACCGAGACCACCGGCACGGGCAGCGAGCACAGCTGCTTGATGATCTCCGCGACGGCGAGCGCCTGGCCGCGCTCCTCTGCCGCGACGCCCGGGTACGCGCCCGGCGTGTCGACCAGCGTGACGACCGGCAGCCCGAGCTTGGCGGCCAGCCGCAGCAGGCGGGCCGCCTTCCGGTAGCCCTCCGGCGAGGCCATGCCGAACCGGCGCTCGATCAGCTCGCGGGTGGTGTGCCCCTTCTGGTGCCCGAGCAGCAGCACCGGCCGCCCGCGCAGGATGCCGACCCCGCCGACGACCGCCGGGCAGTCGCCCGCGAGCCGGTCCCCGTGCAGCTCGACGAAGCCGTCGAGCAGGGCGCCGGCGTGGTCCACCGTGGTCGGGCGCTCCGGGTCGCGCGCCGCCCGCACGACGTCCCACGCGTCGGTCTCCGGCAGCGCGGCCGGGTCGCGGACCACCACGTCGGCGACCTCGGCGGGCACCGCCGGTCGGGTCACCGCGAGCAGGCGGCCCAGCACGGCGCGCAGGTCGCCGCGGGGTACGACCATGTCGACCATCCCGTGGTCGAGCAGGAAGCCGGCGGTCTGGAACCCGTCCGGCAGCCGCTCCCGGACGGTCTGCTCGATCACCCGCGGACCGGCGAAGCCCATCCGGGCTCCGGGCTCGGCGATCAGCACGTCCGTACAGGTCGCGAAGGACGCGGCGACGCCGCCGAAGGTCGGCTCGGTGATGATCGAGACGGTGAGCAGGCCGGCGTCGTCCAGCGCCGCGACGGCCTGACTCACCTTCGCCATCTGCATCAGCGAGAGCACGCCCTCCTGGATGCGCGCGCCGCCGGACGCGGTCACGATGATCAGTGGTGTCCGCTCCGCCAGGGCGGCCTCGGCAGCGCGGGTGATCCGGTCGCCGACCACCGCGCCGAGGCTGCCGCCCAGGAAGCCGAAGTCCATCACGGCCACCAGCACCGGAACGCCGCCGATCGTGCCCCGCGCGCAGACGACGGCCTCGTCCAGCCCGGTCGCGTTCCGGGCCGCCGCGAGCCGGTCCGGGTACACCCGGGAGTCGGCGAAGGCCAGCGGGTCGCGCACCGGATCGTCCGCGGGGAGCGGCGTCGCGATGCCGTCGTCCAGCAGGTGCGCGAGCCGCTCGGGCGCGGACAGCCGCCCGTGCGCGCCGCACTCCGGGCACACGCCGCCCGCCCGGGCCAGGCGCCGCGCGTACGTGATCAGTCCGCAGGCCGGGCAGCGCACGAATGCCGTCACGGTCTCGTCGGTCGTGCCGGCCGATGTCATACGGCCGTCTCCTTCCCGTCGGGCCCCGCCGGACGATGCCCGGCCCGGCCGGTGGATCAGGCCGCCGCGCGCAGCCGGGAATTGATGGTGTCGAGCGCGACGCGGGGTGTCGGCATGTCGGGTACCAACTCGTCGGGCAGGGACGTGCCGAACTCGCGTTCGATCCGGCTCACCGTCTCCAGCATCGCCAGCGAGTCGTATCCGAGGTCGGCGAACGAGACGTCGAGAATGTCGCCGTCGAGCGTCTCCGGGTCGTCCTCACCGCCGGCCACGCGCAGGATCCGCTTCAGGTCTTCCAGGGTCAGTTCGGGCACGCCCACTCCTCGGTACGTCGGGAACTCATCGGGACAGGACCACTGCGGCGTTGAAGCCACCGAAACCGCGCCCGAGCACGAGCACGTGCTCCAGGTCGGCCTGCCGTGGCCCGTCACGCACCAGATCGAGCCGCAGCTCGTCGACCGGGTGCCGGACGCCGGACGTCGGTGGGATCACGCCGTCGCGCAGCGCCAGCAGCGCGGTCACCAGGTCCAGCGCCGCACCGCCGGCGTAGAGCCGGCCGGTCATCGTCTTCGGCGCGGTGACCGGCACGCCGTACGGGCCGAAGACGCCGGCGATCGCGTGCGCCTCCTGCCGGTCCAACTCGGGGACCGCTGCCGCGTCGGCGAACACCGCGCCGATCCGCTCCGGCCGCAGCCCTGCGTCGGCCAGCGCGGCGGTGATCGCCCGGCCGAGTGCGGGCGGCCGGGCCGATCCGGGCGGCGGGTCGAACGTCGCGGCGTACCCCGCGACGGTGCCGTACCGGTGGGCGGCGGCGCGCGCGGTCGCGGCCTCCGCCTCCTCGACGATCAGCATGCCACCGCCCTCGCCCGGCACGTGACCGGCGGCGTCCACGTCGAACGGGGCGTACGCGCGGGCCGGATCGGTGCCGGTGCTCAGCCGGCCGGAGCTGAGCTGGGCCACCAGCCCGTACGGGCAGAGCGACGCGTCCGTGCCGCCGGTGACGACCGCGCGCAGGCCGCCACGGACCAGCCGGCGAGCCTGGCCGATCGCGTCCAGCCCGCCGGCCTGCTCGGTGACGAGCACGCCGCACGGGCCGCGCATGCCGTGCCGGATGGAGATCTGCCCGGTCGTCGCCGCGTAGAACCAGGCGATCGACTGGTACGCGCCGACGTGCCCCGGCCCGTCCCGCCACAGCGCCTCGATCTCGCGCTGGCCGAACTCGGTGCCGCCGGAGGAACTCGCGGTCGTCACGCCCATCTCGTACTCGGGCAGCGCGGCCGGGTCGAGGGCGGCGTCGTCGAGCGCCTGCGCCGCCGCGGCCAGCCCGAGGTGGGTCCACCGGTCGGTCTGCGGCACGACCCGGCCGGGCACCTGCTCGCGCGCCGCGAACCCGGCCACGGTGCCGGCGACCCGCGCCGGATAGGACGACGCGTCGAAGTGCGTGATGCCGGCCAGGGCCGAACGCCCCGCCAGCACCGACGACCAGTGCTCCGCCACGGTACGGCCGGTCGGCGCCAGCACGCCGAGCCCGGTGATCACGGCGGCCCTCACGAGCGGTCCCCGGTCAGCACCATCGCGGTCTGGAAGCCGCCGAAGCCGCTGCCCACGCTCAGCACCGTCCGTAGCCGCGCCTCCCGGGCCACCAGCGGCGTGTAGTCCAGGTCGCACTCGGGGTCGGCGTGGTGCAGGTTGGCCGTCGGGGGCACGAGCTGGTGGCGCAGCGCGAGCGCGCACGCCGCGATCTCGATCGAGCCGATCGCGCCGAGGGAGTGCCCGACCATCGACTTGATCGAGTTGATCGGCACCTCGTACGCCCGCCGGCCCAGGCTGCGCTTGAAGGCGGCCGTCTCGTGCCGGTCGTTCTGCTTCGTGCCGGAGCCGTGCGCGTTGACGTGGTCCACGTCGCCCGGCGCGCGACGGGCCTGCCGCAGCGCCGCGTCGATGGCCTCGGACATCTCCCGGCCGTCCGGCTTCAGCCCGGTCATGTGGTACGCGTTGCTGCGGTTGGCGAAGCCGGCCACCTCGGCGTACGGCTCGGCGCCACGGCGGCGCGCGTGCTCGTACTCCTCCAGGACGAACATCGCCGCGCCCTCGCCGAGCACGAAGCCGTCGCGGCGCCGGTCGAACGGCCGGGATGCGCTGTACGGCTCGTCGTTCTTCGCCGACGTCGCCTTGATCGCGTCGAAGCAGGCGACGGTGATCGGCGAGATCGGTGCGTCGGTGGCGCCGGCCAGCGCGACATCCGCCGTGCCCTCGCGGATCACCTCCACCGCGTGGCCGACCGCGTCCAGCCCGGACGTGCAGCCGGTGGAGACCAGCGCGACCGGTCCCTCGGCGCCGACGGTCCAGGCCACCTCGGTCGCGATCGTGCTGGGGACCATGTAGCCGTAGAGGTGCGGCACGCCGTACGTGTGGTCGACGAGCCACCGACGGCCGCCGTCGCTCAGTACGACGTACTCCTCCTCCAGGCCCGTCGTGCAGCCGACCGCGCTGCCCACGCTGACCGTGGTGCGCTCCGGCGGCAGCGCCTCGAAGTCCAGGCCACTGTCGGCAACGGCCTCGCGGGCGCCGACGACCGCCATCTGCGCGGCACGGTCCATCCGGCGGGCCTCCTGCGGGCTGAGCCCCTCCAGGAGCGGGTCGAAGTCGCACTCCGCAGCGATCCGGGACCGGAATCCGCTCGCACCGAACAGCGAGATCGGCCGGGTGGCCGTACGCCCGGCGGAGATCAGGTCCCAGAACGCCTTGCGCCCGATGCCGCCCGGCGCGACCACGCCGACGCCGACGATCACCACGCGCCGGCCACTCACGCGCGGTCCCCCACGACGACCTGGTGCTCGCCCGGGTGCGGCAGTTCCTCGGTGTCGACGTGCCCCAGCTCCGGGCTCGGCGCCAGCGGGCCGAGGTGGAAGACGGCCCGCACGGTCTGCCCGCCACGGTTCTCCGCGCGGTGCCGGACGCCGATCGGCACCAGCACCGCCTGGTCCGCCCCGACTTCGATGGCGTGCCCGTCGATCGTGAGCGTCAGCAGGCCCTCGACGACGTACAGGTACTCCTCCGAGTACGGGTGGTAGTGCTCGGCCACGTACTCGCCCGACGCCAGCGTCAGGATGCCCATGAACCCCGCCGTGGCCGCCACCGTGCGCGGGCTCAGCAGGACCCGGATGTCGCCGCCCCGTCGGCGGTTGGCCGGCACCTCGGCGCGGGAGATTGTCGACGGAAACGTGTCAGCCACCGCGTGCTCCTCAAGCTCGAAGGTGACCGCCGAACCGGCGCACACGCGCTGCGGGCCGGCGGAATCGCTGCGGTGAGGCTGTCAGCGGCGGGCAGAGGCGGCGTCGAGAAGCGCTGGAAGCACCGGGACACCGACCACCCGCCGCTCCCACGCCAGCGCCTGTCGCCACGTCGGACCGGCTCCGGTGGGTGGGACGCCGGCCTCGACCGATGACGCAAAAACCGGCGTGTCGGCACGGCAAGTCCTTCACATCCGCCGGAAATCAGCGGGAAACGCGGAAATTCTTTCATCTATACATCTGAATACATCACCGCCTAGCATCACCCCGACCAGATCAACCATCCCGGGTCTCTGCACCACCCCGCACCGGATCCGGGCGTCAGGAGAGGGACGACTGATGAAACTCCCCCGCCTGTCCGGGCGCCACTGGCGTCTGGGCGTCACAACGGCCGCGGTCACCGCCGCGGTGGCGTTCGGCACTCCGGCGACGGCCGCTCCCGCCGAGGGGCAGATCCTCCAGGCCGGCGGCGCCACCGCGGTCTCCGACTCGTACATCGTGGTGTTCAAGGACACCGCGGTGACCCGGGCCGAGGTCACGGGCAACGCCCGCGCTCTGGCCGGTCGGCACGGCGGCACCGTCGCCCGGACCTACCAGAACACGGTACGCGGGTTCGAAGCCCGGATGTCCGCCACGCAGGCCCGGCGGCTGGCCGCCGACCCGTCGGTGAAGTACGTCGAGCAGAACCACGTCATGCGGATCTCCGGTACGCAGAGCCCCACCCCGTCGTGGGGACTGGACCGCAGCGACCAGCGCGACCTGCCGTTGAACAACTCCTACACCTACCCCAACAACGGCTCCGGCGTCCGGGCGTACATCATCGACACCGGCATCCGGTTCTCGCACAGCGACTTCGGCGGCCGCGCGGTCACCGGCTTCGACTCGGTGGACGGCGGCGCGGCCGACGACTGCAACGGCCACGGCACCCACGTCGCCGGCACCGTGGGCGGCACCGCGTACGGCATCGCCAAGAACGTCACCCTGGTCGGCGTCCGGGTCCTCGACTGCGGGGGCAGTGGCACGTACGCCGGGGTGATCGCGGGCATCGACTGGGTCACCGGCGACCACGACCCCGGTGAGCTGGCGGTGGCCAACATGAGCCTCGGCGGCGGCAAGGACCAGGCCGTCAACGACGCGGTCACCGCCTCCATCGCCGACGGCGTCAGCTACGCCATCGCGGCCGGCAACGACTACTCCGCCGACGCCTGCAACGTCTCGCCGGCCAGCACCCCCAACGCGATCACCGTGGGGGCGACGACCAGCACCGACGCCCGGGCCGACTACTCCAACATCGGCACCTGCCTGGACATCTTCGGCCCGGGCTCGTCGATCACCTCGGCCTGGCACACCGGCGACAGCGCCACCAACACCATCAGCGGCACGTCGATGGCCACCCCGCACGTGGCCGGCGCGGCCGCGCTGGTGCTCGCCGCCAACCCGTCGTACACCCCGCAGCAGGTCCGCGACAAGCTCGTCAACGACGCGACCAACGGCAAGGTCACCAACCCGGGCACCGGCTCGCCGAACAAGCTGCTCTACGTCGGCAACATCAGCACGCCGACGCAGGACTTCGCCATGTCGGTGGCGCCGACCTCCGGCACGGTCAACCCGGGCAGCTCGGTCACCGCGACCGTCGGCACCACCACCACGGTCGGCAGCGCGCAGACGGTGACGTTCTCCGCCAACGGCCTGCCCGCCGGGGCCACGGCGAGCTTCAGCCCGGCGTCGGTCACCTCCGGCAACTCCGCCACGATGACCGTCTCCACCACCGGCACCACCGCGCCGGGCACCTACCCGGTGACCGTCACCGGCACCGGCACGGTCACCACCCAGACCGCGTCGTACACGCTGACGGTCAACGGGCCGCCCGGCTGCTCGCAGACCAACGGCACCGACGTCACCATCGGCGACAACACCACTGTCGAAAGCTCGATCACCATCAGCGGCTGCTCCGGCAACGCCTCCGCCACCAGCACCGTCGCCGTGAACGTCGTCCACACCTACATCGGTGACCTGGTCGTCAGCCTCGTCGCCCCCGACGGCAGCGTCTACACCCTGCACAACCGCACCGGCGGCTCGACCGACAACATCAACCAGACCTACCCCGTCAACCTCTCCTCCGAGGCCGCCAACGGCACCTGGAAGCTGCGGGTCCAGGACGCCGCCTCCGGCGACACCGGCTACCTCAACACCTGGACGCTCAACCTGGTCGGCGGGACGCCCCCGGGCTGCACCGGCACGAACGGCACCGACGTCACCGTCCCCGACAACACCACGGTGGAGAGCCCGATCACCATCAGCGGCTGCTCCGGCAACGCCTCCGCCACCAGCACCGTCAACGTGAACATCGTCCACACCTACATCGGTGACCTGGTCGTCAGCCTCGTCGCCCCCGACGGCAGCGCCTACGTCCTGCACAACCGTACGGGCAGCTCGACGGACAACATCAACCAGACCTACACCGTCAACCTCTCCTCCGAGGCCCGCAACGGCACCTGGAAGCTGCGGGTGCAGGACGCGGCCTCCGCCGACACCGGCTACATCAACACCTGGACGCTGACGCTCTAGCAGCAGCGGCGCCACCCCACCGGGGCCCCGGCTGGACTCCAGCCGGGGCCTCGGTCGGCCACGTGGTGGGATCGCACCGGTCGGCGGAGCTCACGGCCAAACGGCCGCCGGGAACCCGGTCCAGCGCAGGTCGGTCGGCAGGTGGCTCATGTCGTTGAACATCACGATCGTGGGCGGCAGGCCGTCGCGGTAGTCGATCACCGTCAGCGCCGTGTTGGCGCTGTTCAGGCCGAGCCACCGGGACGGCGGCGCGTCCAGTGCGTGCCGCACCAGCCACGCGACCTGGAACGCGTGCGTCACCAGGACCTCGTGCGTCCCGGGCGACCCGCCGGGTGCCGTCCCCTTCGTCGCCGGGTCGGAAGCTCTCGCGAACCGGGCCACCAGGGCCTCGGCGAGCCGTTCGCCCGAGGCCACCTCGGTCTCGTCGTACCCGTCGAAGAAGCCGGCCCGGGACCGGGGCAGCTCGGCCGCGTCGGGAACGTAGGGCACGTGGTCCACGAGCTCGGCGGCCTCGGCCACGGGCAAGTTCGGCAGGTGCCGGGCGAGTTCCCGCGCGCTCGCCGCGGCGCGTGGCAGCGGCGAGTGCCACACGGCGTCGACCGGCACGCCGGCGAGCCGTTCGCCCAGCAGGCTCGCCTGCCGGCGCCCGACGTCGGTGAGCTCACCGAACGCGTCCGCCGCACCGTGTCGTGCCACGTAGAGACGTCGGGTCGCCATGACGCCAGACTATGGGGACCCCGACTCCGCGCCACGCGCCACTCCCAGGGTCGAGATCAGGTCCTCGTGAAGCTCCATCCAGACGGCGTGACAGGAAGCCACGCCGACACCGGCCACCCACTGCTTCTGCCCCGCGCGGGCGCGTGCCAGGGCCGCGGAGAACCGCTCGTCGTAGCCGCGGAACCGCACCAGCGTGTCGGCGAGGCCGCCGACCAACTGGGTCAGGTCGCCGGCGAGCGCGGAAAGTTCGTCCAGCACGCGGGCGTCCCACGTCGGGTCACTGTGGTCGTTGACCGCGAGCCGGTCATCCGCCTCGGGCCGCAACTGCCAGTCGGTGCACGCGCGCACCAGGCGCGCGTTCAGGGGTTCGAATCCCTGGCGCGCCTCCTCGACGGTGGCCCGGGCCCCGGCTTTGTCGAGCTCCTCGGCGAGCCTTCTGGTGTCCTCGGCCCGGCCCCGCTCGGTCAGCGTCCATCCGCTGGTGCCCGCGAACCCGACGTGCGTCACCCAACCGTGGGCCTCGTCGTCCAGGAGCAGTTCGGAGACCTCGTGTCGGTCGAGGCCGGTGCGACGGGCGACCGCGATGTCGTCGGCCATGCCGATCACCCGCACGGCGTGCAGGACCAGCAGGTGCGGCGGCGAACACCAGCGCGCCGACGAGGTGTGCGACATGATCCCGAGCATCCAGGCTCCCGCCCCGGACGTCAACGCGGTAGGAGGTCGCCGGGCCGGCCTTGGCGGAACCGCGGCCAGTAGCGTGTCGGGGTGGACGGCCCAGCAGCGCGTGGGCGACGGCGGTCGTCCGACGGGGAGAAGCCGATGCGGGAGAAGCGGTGCTGACAGACCTGGCTGACGCCGATCACGCCACCTCGGGCGGCAAGGCCGCCCCGCTCGCCCGACTCCTCAGGTCCGGGCTGCCGGTACCGCCCGGGTTCGTGGTGCCGACACACGCCTACGAGGAGGCGGTGGCCGGCCTCGACCTCACCGCGGCCACCCGTCACGGGGCCGACGCCGCGCGCCTGCTGTTCGATCGGGCGACCCTCTCCCCCGCGCTGGTCGACGAGATCTCCCACGCGCTCACCCGGATAACCGGCCCGTCGGGCGACGGGTACGTCGCCGTGCGTTCCTCGGCGACCAGCGAGGACGGCGCCGGGGCCGCGGCGGCGGGCCAGCACGACACCTTCCTGGGCGTCCGCGGGCCCGACCAGGTGGCCGACGCGGTACGCGGGTGCTGGGCCTCGCTGTGGTCCGAGCGTGCCGTCGCGTACCGGCGACGGCAGGCAGCAGACGTGCGTGCCGACCCGCCGGCGACCGCCGTGCTGGTGCAGCGTCTCGTGGACGCCGACGTCGCGGGTGTGCTGTTCACCGGGACCACCATCCGGGTCGAGGCGTCGTGGGGGCTCGGCGAGCGGGTGGTGAGCGGCCAGGTCACCCCGGACTCCTGGGTGGTGTCCGGCGACGCCGTCACCCGCCGGACGATCGGCGTCAAGGACACCCGGATGGACCGGGTGCGTACGCAGGTCGTCATCCGCGAGGTGCCGCCCGCCGACCGGGACCGCCCCTGCCTCGCCGACGACGTCGTACTCCACCTCGCGCGACTGGGCCGCGAGATCGAGGACCTGCTCGGCGGAGCGCAGGACGTCGAGTGGGCGATCGCCGACGGTCGGATCTGGATCCTGCAGGCCCGCCCGGTCACGGCCGCCCTACCGACCGCGCGGGCCGCACCGTCCGGCCCGGCCTCGGACGGCACCCTGTTGACCGGTACGCCCGGAAGCCCCGGGATCGCCGCGGGACCGGCGCGTGTGGTGCGTGGCCCGAGCGGCTTCGCCGAGGTGCGGCCCGGCGACGTGCTGGTGTGCCGGACCACGGACCCGGCGTGGACCCCGCTGTTCGGGGTGGTGGCCGCGGTGGTCACCGAGACCGGAGGACTGCTCTCGCACGCCGCGATCGTGGCCCGCGAACTGGGCCTGCCCGCTGTGTTGGCGGTCCCGGACGCGATGACGGCGCTGCCCGACGGCGCGACGGTCGAGGTGGACGGGAACACCGGCCGGATCGTGCTGACCAGGGGGCGGTAGCAGGAAGGGGCCCGTCAGCCGGGCACCACCGCAGATCCGGGTACGAGTGATCCGACCCCGGGCGTACGTCCACGTCGGCGCCCGCCCGGGTTCGGGCGGGCGCCGAGGCGCAGCGCGTCCACGTCACGGTTGGCCTGCCGTCCACCGGCCCGGCCTTCGACGCCCCGGATTACGGCAGATCAGCCGACGGGTGGGGCGGTCCAGGACGACCGGATCAGTTCCCGTTCGGTGGCGGCGAGGTGGGCGGTCACGGCGAGCCAGGCCCAGGCGTACCGGTCCGGGTCGGGATCGGCGAGCCGGCCGAACGCGTCCCGGCCGCGCCGGTCGGACTCGTCGGCGAGCGCGGCAGCCACCGTGGCGGCGGTGGTGAAGCCGGCACGACGCAGTGGACCGGCCAGCCCGGTGCCGTCGCCGCGGGCCGCCTCGGCGACGGCGCGACGACCGCCGGAGACGGCCAGCTCCACCAGCCGGCGGACCCGCCACAGCGGGGACTCCGCAACCGCGTCGGCGCCGACGGCGAGGACCGGTTCGGTCATCGTGGCCGGGTCGCGCGGCGGCAGGTGACCGCCCTGGATCTGGTCGTAGCCCAGGTCTGCCCGGCCGTGCCAGTCCGCCGGCAGCCGCAGCGTCGCGGCGGCACCGGGCACCGGGCCGACGGCGAGCGGATGCAGCGTGCTGGCCCGGTCCGGGTCCAGCCGGCCGACCACCCTGATCCGCAGGCCCGGCCAGGACGCGAGCCGCCGCAGGTTGGGCACGTGAGCCAGCATCGGGTGGGAGTTGACCGGCACCAGCCGGATCACCGGCCCGTCCGGCACCGGCGCGCGCTCCTCTCCGGCGTCGGTGGCGGGGGCCAGCTCGCGGGCCAGCACCTGGTCACCGACGGCACCCACCACCATCAGGTCGCAGCCGACCAGCGCGGTCCCGGCCCGGCCGGGGTCCTCCGGGTCGTCGGCGGCGAGTTGGGCGGTCACCACCTCGGCGAGCGGGCGGGCGAACAGTTCCGCCAGCGGTCCGGTGGACCAGTCGGTCCCGGTGAGCGGGGTGGCCCGGACCCCCTTGCCGGCGCCGAGCCGGCCGTCCGGCGAGACGGTCGTGCCGGTGATCCGCAGGCCGCCGCGCGCCAGCACCGCGTGGTTGACCGCGACCGCGCCCATCTCGGTGACCGCCCGGGCGCAGTCGCGGGCCCGCTCCGGGCCGCCCGGTTTCACGTCGCCGAAGGAGAGCCGGCGCCCGTCGACGGCGACCAGGTGGGTGACCACCCCGGCGTACCCGGTCGCGCTGATCACCGGTTCCCGGCAGACGCCGTGGACCTCCAGCGTGCCGTCCGGCTGGTAGGCCCGCCGGAGGATGCCGACCAGCGCCGGGTCGGGATCGCCGGCGGCCAGCCGGCCGGCCACGTACAGCAGGTCGTGCAGCACCTCGACCAGCTCGGCCAGCCGGTGGCCGGTCTGCCGTCCCCGGTGGGCGCGCAGGCCACGTACCGTGCGCAGCGCGGCGCTCTCGGCCCGCGGCAGGCCGGCCAGCCGGGCACCGTGCGCGGCCCGCAGCAGTTCGGCCTGGGGAACCGCGCCGGCGGCCGGCACCCCGGCCGCGAGCACCGCGGCGGCTGCCCGCCACAGCGCCCGGGCGGCGGCCTGTTGGGCCTTCGTCGGCGCCGTGCTCTGGCCGGCACGGCCGGCGGCCGGTTTCCCGGCCCGCCCCGACCGGCGGGTGGTCGCGCCGGAGCCGTCCGGGGTGGACGAGGCCGCGGTGGACACCGGATCGGGATGGCTGGCCGGATCGGCGACCGGGCAGGCGACCAGGACCGCGGTCCGGTGCAGGCAGCGGGGCTCCAGCAGGCAGCTGCACCGCGCCTGCTGCGGGTCGGTGACCGCGCCGGTCGCCCCGGGCGTCAGGGTGACCAGTGCCTCGGCGCCGCAGTCGACCGTCACGCCGCCGTCGACCCGGCCGACCGGTACCCCGGCCAGCCGTTCGACGGCGGCGTCCAGCCGCTTGTGCAGCCGGGACGGCAGGGCCGCCACCGCCGCGGCGGCGACCCCCGGCAGCACCGGCGGCAACCGGTCGGTGTCCACGGCGGTGGGTGTGCGGTCCGTCAACGTGATCCTCCGCGGATGCGGTCGCCCACCCAGCGGGCGAGTTCGAGCGGGCTGAGAGCGGCGACCGGCATCCCGGCCGCGACGAGCTGCTCGGCGACCGGCACCGAATAGCAGGGCACTCCCCTGTCGTTCAGTGCGGCGCAGCCGAGCAGATGCACGCCGGAACCGGCCAGCGTGCGGACCTCGCCGAGCAGCCCGGCCAGCGGGTAGCCCTCCTCGAAGTCGCTGACCACCGCCACGATGGTGCGGCTCGGCACGGTCACCAGCGAGCGGGCGTGGGCCAGCCCGGCGGCGATGTGCGTGCCGCCGCCGACGCGCACCTCCAGCAGCAGCGACAGCGGGTCGTCGACCCGGTCGGTCAGGTCGACCACCTGGGTCGAGAAGGCGAGAAAGTGGGTGGACAGGGTGGGCACCCCGGCCAGTACGGCGGCCGTCAACGCCGACCACACCACCGACGCCTCCATCGAGCCGGACACGTCGACCACCAGCACCAGCCGCCAGTCGGCCTCCTTGCGGGTCCGGGTGTTGAAGACCGGGCGTTCCGGCACCACCACCGTCCGGCCGTCGCCGAGCCGCTGGGTGTGCGCCAGGTTCGCCCGGAGCGTACGGGCGAGGTTGATCCGGCCCCCGGGACGGTGGGTCGGACGCGGACTGGTCAGCCCGGTCAGCGCCGGGCGCACCTGGGTGGCCAGCTGCCTGGTCAGCTCCTCGACCAGCCGCCGGACCAGTGGCCGCAGCCTGGCCAGCTGCCCCTCGGGCAGACCACCGGCCAGTGACAGCACCGAGGTCAGCAGCTCCATCGAGGGGCGCACCGCGGCCGGATCGAGCTCGCTGAGCACGTCGGTACGGCCGCTCTCGGCCGCCCGGGCGATGACCTCCTCCCGTACCGAGGTGCCGAACAGCGCCTCGAGTTCGTCGGCCCACTCGCGGGCGGTCGGGAAGGAGGCCTCCTGGCCGCCGCCGGCCTCCTGGCCGAGGTCGGTGGCGCCCTCGCCCTGCCCCGCCCCGTACAGCTCGTCCAGGGCGCGGGCGTAGCGGCGGGCGTCGGCCGGCAACCGGTCGGGTTGGCGGCCGAGCAGCAGCCGCCACCGGTCCGTGGGCGCGAGCCGGGCGGCCGGCGTGTCCGGCCCGGATCCGGCGTCGGCGGAGTCGGCCGACATGACCGGCCCCGCGTCGGCGGGGTCGGCCGGCGCGCCGAGGATCGGTATGTCGCGGGCGGCCAGGGCGGCCCGGCCGGCCAGGTCGGCGGCGGTCCAGCGGGCCAGCAGCTCGGGCGGGGCGGACAGGGCCAGGTCGAGCCGGTCGCCCAGCCGTTCGGCGACGGTGTGCAGCAGCCGCCCCCGGGCCGCCGGGGTGAGCACGTCGAACCCGCCACGCAGCGCCGGCAGCCGGTCCAGGAACTCGGCGTCGGTGAGCCGCTCGATCCGTTCCAGCAGCGGGTCCAGCGCGGCCGGGGCGGACTCCAGCAGCGGGTGCGCGGCGGTGAGCAGACCACCGAGCAGCCGGTGCAGGTGCCGCCGGGTGTCCGGTCCGGTCGCCGCGTCGATCCAGCCGGCCACCCGGGTGCCCAGGGTCTCCAGACCGGTCAGGTCGAGCAGCACCCGCGCGGCCAGGGCGGCGCCCTGGATCAGCGGCGAACCGGCCCGGGCCAGGTAGCCGAGGGCCTCGTCCAGGCGCAGGCCGATCCGATCCTCGCCGGCCCGCACCGCGAGGGCCACCAGCGCGGCGGCGTCGGCCGGGGCGTCGCTGCCGGCCATGCCGGGCAGCCCGCGGACCGCCGCGTCCAGCAGTACGACGGCCAGCTCGGCCGCCCGGGCCCGGCCCTCGGCGGTGGTGCCGGGCAGGTGTTCCCGGCGCAGCGCCTCCAGCAGGTCCAGTGCGGCCAGCAGGTCGGGCAGCGTGCCGGTGCCCGGCAGCACCACGGTGGCCAGCTCGAGCCGGTCGGTGACCAGCTCGGGCAGGTCGCAACGGGCGGCGTCGCGCAGCCCGGTGAGCAGTTGCCCGGCGGTGGGGCCACCGTCGGCGCTCTCCCGGCGGAACCGCTCCCGCAGGGTGCCGGCCGCGGCCAGCGCTGCGGTCACCCCGCGTACGCCGACCAGGTCCAGCCGGGCCGCCACGGACGGCGTCCAGGCCAGTTGCCAGCGGGTGGTCAGGGCGGCGGCGTCGCCGGTGCCGGACACCGAGATCGCTTCGCCGTAGCCGACGCCGCAGACCTCGAGGCGTTGCAGCAGGATCTCCCGCCGCCCGTCCAGTTCGGTACGCAGCGGGTCCAGCCGGACCTCGCGGGACTTCGGGCTGTCCGGGTTGGGCAGGCGCAGCGCGGTGAGTTCCGCCTCGACCGCGGGGCCGAGGCCGGACCGCGGCGTACCGGGGGCGATGCGGCCCCGCTCGGCACCGACCAGCACGGTCTCCAGCGCCTTGGCCAGCGCCCGGCCCCGGCCGAGCAGTTCGCCCTGGCCGAGCACCGTGGTCACCGCCTCCAGCACCTCGCCCCGGCCAGGGGCGGGCAGGTCCCGCAACCGGGACAGGTCGCCGGCCAGCCGTACCGTCTCGGCAGCCTCGCCGGTGCCGGCGGTGTGACCGGCCGCGCGGAGTTCCCGGCACAGGTCGGTGACCGCCCGGGCGGCGGCGGCCCGGATCCGTTCCGGGTCGCCGGCTGCGGTGAAGACGGACTGCTGCCAGCGCGGGTCGCGGATCCCGGCCGGATAGCCGGACCGGGAGTCGAGCAGGTCGAACGCGTACGGCACCAGCGAGGTGGTCGCCGTGCCGCCGTCCTTGGTGGCCGGCCCCGGCCGGGTCGTGGCGGACCGGACCGGATCAGCCGCGGCGGCGCCGCCGGCCCTGCTGTCCGTCCCGGCGGGGCCGGTGCCGGTCGGCGGGGCGGCGAGCAAGGCCGGGGCGTGGAAGGCACCGACGACGGCGGCGACCCGCCGGCCGTCCGCGCCGGCCTCGGCCAGCACCCGGCGCATGTGCCGCTCGCGGTCCAGGTCCCGGGCCGGTACGCCGTCGCCGCTGGCGCTGTCGGTACGCATCGCCCAGCCGACGCCGAGGGCGGCCCGCCGGACCGCCTCGGGCGGGCAGCCCGGGGCACGCACCTCGACCACCCGGTCCCACAGGTCGTCGCCGTCCCGGCCGGTGCCGCTGGCGCTGAGGGCGGCGGCGTAGCCGGACCGGCGCAGGCCGGGCACCGGCTCGCCGGCGTCCGGGTCGTCACCGGCGTTCGGCTCGGAGCCGGCGGCCGGGCCGGTGCTGTCGGCGGTCCAGCCGGGGTCGCCCAGCGGCAGGTCGCAGCAGACCACCTCGACGCCGCGCTGCCGGGCCCAGCGGATCGCGGCCAGTTCCGGGGAGAAGTCGGCGAACGGGTAGAAGCCCATCGGACCGTCCGTGCCGTGGCTGCCGACCAGGGCCAGCGGGGCCCGGGCGGCCGGGTCGGACAGGTACGGCAGCCAGCGCTGGAAGTCGGCCGGCAGCTCGACGCAGACCACCTCGGCCGCGGCGGCGTCGAGCAGCGCCGGGACCACCGCCGCGAGGGCCGGGCTGTGATGCCGCACCCCGATCAGGTACGGCCGGAGCGAACCGGCGAGCGCGTCGACCACGGCTCGCGGGTCGGCCGACGTCGAATCGACCGTCGACGGGCCGGCCCCCACCGGACCGGCCGTCGGTGTGGCCGTACCGGTCGGCGTGCTGGCGAGGGTCGTCACCGGAGGCTCTCCCGCAGGTCCCAGAGCCGCCGCCACATCGGCGAACCGTCCTCGGCGCGGCGGCGGACCGGGCCGTCCCAGTAGCCGAGCAGCCGGGCGTGGTCGTTCTGGTCGTCCTTGCGGACCACGCCGAGCAGGTGCCCGGGCACCAGGTCGAGCGCGTCCCCGCCGGGCAGGTACGCGGCGGCCAGGCCGAGCGACGCCGCCACCTGCACCGCCTCGGCGGTGGACATGACCGTGCCCGGCCGTTCCACGTCCCAGCCCTCGCCCGACCGGCCGGAACGCAGGTCACGGAACACGGTGACCAGGGCGTCCAGCACCGCGTCGTCCACGGTGTACGTCGCGCCGGCGCGCTGCACGGCGGCGGTGGCCTGCCCGCGGATCAGCTCCGTCTCGGTGTCCGCGTCCGAGATCGGGTGGATGGTCTCGAAGTTGAACCGGCGCTTGAGGGCCGAGGACATCTCCGACACGCCCCGGTCCCGCAGGTTGGCGGTGGCGATCACGGTGAAGCCGGGCATCGCGCGGATCAGGCCGCCCTCGGTACCGCTCAACTCCGGCACGTTCATCCGCCGGTCGGACAGGATGGACACCAGCGCGTCCTGCACCTCGGGCAGGCAGCGGGTGACCTCCTCGATCCGGACCACCCGGCCGGTGCGCATGGCGGTCAGCACCGGCGAGTCGACCAGCGCCTGCGGGGTCGGGCCCTGGGCGAGCAGCAGGGCGTAGTTCCAGCCGTACCGGAAGGCGTCCTCGGTGGTGCCGGCGGTGCCCTGCACGGTCAGCGCGCTGGTGCCGCAGACCGCGGCGGCCAGCAGCTCGGACAGCATGGACTTGGCGGTGCCGGGCTCGCCGACCAGCAGCAGGCCCCGCTCGCCGGCCAGGGTGACCACGCACCGCTCGACCAGACTCCGCTCACCGACGAACTTCGCCGGGATGGTCATGCTGGCCGGCAGTTCGGTGCCGTCCGGACCGGTACGCCGCCCGGCGGGCAGCTTCAACGCCTCTCCGTCGCTGCCCTGGATGAACGTGACCACGGCACGCGGGGTCAGCGCCCAGCCCGGTGGCCGGGCCCCGTCGTCGTACGCGGCCAGGAAGGCCAGCTCGTCGGCGTACCGCTGTTCGGCGGAGAGGACCTGGGCGGCGGTCTCCGGCGCCGCGCTGGGGCGGACGTGTTCCGTCACGGTCACTGGTGTTCCTCGATCTCTCTCTGTTTCGGATGGGGTGTTCGGCACAGGGGTGGTCAGCGGTGGGTGCCGCGGGTGGGCAGGTTGTCGAGCCGGGGCCGGTCGCCGTCGCGGAGGCGCTGCCGGGCCCGCCGGTAGAGCTCGGCGACCGGTTCGAACGGCACGGTCACGCCGAGTCCGGCCGTACCGTCGGGCGCGAGGTCGAACAGGGCGGTCTTCCAGCCCTCGATCGGCGCCTGTCCGCTGCCGCGCTCCAGCCACGGGCCGGGCAGGAACAGCGACCGGCCGGCCCGGGACCGGCTGGCCTCGACGACCAGCGGGGTGCCGGCCAGTTCGGCGCGGGCCGCCTTCAGCCGGGCGGGCTTCCAGCCGGTCCACTTCGCCGTGTTGCGGTCGGTCGGGTCCGGCATGGCCAGCAGCATCAGGTACAGTGCCGCCGCGTCGGAGCCCAGGCCGTGTTCCCCGGCCACCTCGGCGACCAGTTCGGGCACCGACCGGGTCGGATCCTGCGGCCACCAGGTCCCGTCCGCCGCCCGCGCGCCGGCACCCGGCTCCCCCGGATCGCCGAGCAGCGCCGCGAACCGTGGGCTGCGGACCAGGCGCAGCGCCACCTCCGTCGAGTACGGCTTGGCCGCGTCGGCCCGCAGCGCCGGCAGGTACGGGTCCGTCCCGTCGGCGTCGAGCAGGTCCGGCCGGAGCGCGGGCGAAGGCTGGCTGTCGTAGGTGGACAGGACGATGGCGCCGTACCGTTCCCAGCCCGGGCCGGTCTCCGACGGGGTGCCCGCCACCTGGCGGAACGCGGGCAGGGAGACGTACCGGTTGAGGTCCAGCAGCAGGCCGGGGTTGCCCAGTCGGTCCCGGATCACGGCCAGCGCGGCCGGCAGCGCGGCCCGGCACGGGTCGCCGGCTGGCGTCTGGTGGGCGACCCAGGCGGCCAGGGCGAGCACGGAGCGCAGCACCTCACCGGTGAAGCCCGCCCCCTGGCCGTCGACCTTCCGGGCCCGGTCGCCCCTGACCTCGAAGGCCAGGTCGGTGCTCAGCTCGGCCGAACGGGCGGGGTCGAGCAGCGCCGGCAACGCCTTCGCGGGTCCCCAGCCGGTTCGGACCGTGCGCACCGCCTCGGCGAGCAACTGTTCGGGCACCACCACCCGGGGCCCCAGGGTGGCGTTCCAGACCGCCGCGGCGGCGGCCACGTCCGGACCGTCGGTCCACAGCCGGGCCGGGTCCTCCGGCAGCAGCGCCGAGACCACGGCCCGCCGGACCGCCGGGCTGGCCTCCCTCAGGATCCCGAAGGCCAGCTTGACCTCGCCGACCTGCCTGACCCCGAGCGCCCGGCGCAACTCGGTCGGCACGGTGTGCGCCGAGTCCGCGTACGGGAGGCCGGCCAGCACCAGCTTCGCGGCGGTGGGGGTGACGCCGGTCAGCTCGGCGAACTGCTCGGCCGCCTCCGGCCGCCAGGGCAGCGGGCCGCGCGCGGCCAGCTCGGTGAGGAAACCGGCCAGCCAGCCGGCCGGCCGTTCGTCGCCGACCGGCGCCGAGGACCGCACCGTGTACGGCTCGGGTACGGCGAACACGCCAGCCGGGTCGTGGTGCAGCGCCTCGAAGGAGTAGCCGGTGGACGTGCCGCTCCGGCTGAGGACGGCCATGAACGCCCCGTCGGGCAACGGCAGGATGCCCGGCCCGGGGTTGCGGCGCGAGCCGTCCGGGTTGGTCAGGTCGTCGTCCAGCAGGTGCAGGGTGCACCGGCGCCACCGGGCCGGTCCGGCCGCCGTGCTCAGGTCGAGCCGGTCCAGCTCGGTGAGCAGGGCGCGTAGCGTCTCCCGGTGTTCGTCCGGGGTGACCGCCGCGGCGGCCCGGTAGGCGACGGCTGCGGCACCGCCGAGCAGGGACCACCAGTCCAGGGCGCTCGGCAGCGACGGCCCGTCGATGTGCAGCCGGACGGCGGGTTCGCTCCCGATGGCGGCGGACCGCTGGGCGGCGAACGCCTGGAACTGGGTGAAGGTGCTGGTCGAGCCGCTCGCCCCGTAGACCGAGCCACGCAGACCGTCCAGCGCCAGGTTGAGCTCCTTGTCGGTGGGTCCGGCCGCGGTGGGCGCCGGCGTCACCGCCGCCGGGGCGGACAACGACCTGGCGAGCCGCTCGGTCACCGCGTCCAGGTCGGTGCGCACCCGGGCGGCCAGCCGCAGCACCCCGGCCACCCCGGCCAGCACCGCGTCGTGGCTGACCGCCGGCAACGTCGAGCGGACCAGCTCGACCAGCGTGTCCTCGTCGTCTTCGGTGACGGCTGCCGCCGCGGAGCCGGAGGTGCCGGCCGGTGCGCCGCCCATGGACGCCGGGACGGCGACGGGAAGGCCGGTGGCGGCCTGCGTGGCCACGGTCAACCGGGATCGGGTCGCCGCCTGGGTCGCGGCCCGCGCGGCCTCTTCGGCCAGGGCGACGCGGCGTTCGTCGAGGGCGACCTTGAACAGCGCGGCGGCGGTGTCCCGGTCCATCCGGCGCAGGGCGGTGGAGCCGATCGGGTCCCGGGGCAGCAGGTTGCCGAGGAACTCCTGTCCCGGCAGCGGGACCGCGTCGCAGGCGTGGCCCCGGCCGGACGGCGTTCCGGCGACGGCCGACACCATCCCGTCCGGGTCCACCAGGACGAAACCCCTGAGGACGGCCCGCGGCCGGTCGTCGCCGGGCAGCACCAGCGCCGCGATCGGCTCCTGCCCCGGGGCCACGGTGACGGTACGACCGGCCAGGTCCTCCCCGCGTACCGAGCCGTCGGGCAGGGTGACCACCCGCCAGCCGAGCAGCCCGTCCACCGGCGCCGCGGCCGGGGTGGGTCGGTCGGACAGGGCTGGCCGCAGCCAACTGGCCGACTCCTGGAGGTGGCTTCCGCCGACCGGGAGGTCGGCCAGGAACCGGGGCAGGCTGCGCCGGCCGTGGGTGTTGCTGGCCGGGTCGTACTCGCGCCAGCCGTGGTCGCCGCCCTCCTCGCCGGAGCGGTAGACCCAGTGGGAGATGCCGTCGGTGATGACCGGCAACTGCTCCGGAACAGCGGTGTCACCGGCGTGCAGCACACCGTCGCCGGTGGTCCGCCCGCCGCCGACCAGCGGCAGGGTGATCCCGTTCTCGCGCGGCCGGCTGCCGTGGCGGTCGCCGAGGATGGGCTGCGGCTCGCCGGGCGACGAGTGCCAGTAGCCGCGCAGCTTGTAGCCGAGCGCCTTGGAACACCAGAAGACCAGCAGTTGGCCGTCGACGTAGTGGTAGCCGGGCTTGCCCCACATGTCGTCGGCCGGTATGCGCAGGTCGTGGCGGAGCACGATGCCCTCCGCGCCGAGCACGCGCACCGTGGTCGGCCCGCCCAGGATCAGGTGCGGCCAGGCCTCCTGCCGGATCAGCTCGACGCGGTGGTCGCCGCCGGTCACCTCCTGCCAGGCCTGCTCCCAGTCCGGCCAGCCCAGCTCGTCGACGATTCCGCCACGCAGGCTGCGGGCGACGCGCTCGGCGAGGTCGATGTCGAGGATCTGCCTGAGGTCGTCGCCCTGACCGGGGTCACCGGCCCCGTCGAGGCTCCCGGACACCAGGCGCAGCGCCTCGACCGGGAGCCGGCCCAGCCAGTCCGCCGACTTCGGCAGGTACGGCAGCCCGGTGGCGAACCGGTCGCGGATCCGGTCCCGCAGCCATTCGGTCAGCAACGGCCGGATGCCCGGCGTCACAGCCAGCCGGCGGAGGGCTTGTTGCTGGTCGTCGAGCTGGTCGAGGCCACGGCGCAGGGCCACGGCGAACCGGTCGTCGCCGGCCACGGCGAGCAACTCCCGCGTTCCCTCGCCCCTGACCCAGTGCGCCAGGTCCAGGGTGTCGAGCTCCTTCGGCGGGGTCACCGGCAGGTCGAGGGTGAGCAGCAGGTCGAGCAGGTCCAGGTCGTCCGTGGCGGTGAGGGTCTCGCCGCTGTCGGTCAGTTCGGCGCGCAGCCGTTCGGCCATCCGCTCGACGAGCGGATACAGCTGTGACAGCGGCTTGCGGCGGTAGCCGGAGTCGGCCTGTTTCACGAAGCGGCGCAGCCAGCCGACGGAGCCGTCCTGCGGGCGGGCCGCGTCCGGCACCTCCGGGTCGTGGAGCCCGGCGAGGGCACCGGTGTCGGTCAACAGGGCGAGCCAGGCGACCAGGTTGTCCCGGTCGGTTGGCATCAGGTCGAGCAGGCTGCCGCGGATCGCGGGATCGCGGCCCGCCAGCGCCGTCACCGTCGGCAGGTGCGCCTTCCACCAGCCGGCCGGCGCCTCGGCGGCCACCGGTAGCCGGAGCAGCTCGGTCAGGTAGGCCGACTCATGGTCGGCGACGGCGGCGGCGCCGGCCTTGCCGGCGGCCTTGGTGGCCGTCCGGACCAGCCTGTTCACCGCGTTGGCCGACTGCGTGGACGGAACCACCCCGGCGGCTGCGGCCCGCAGCGCCAGCCGGCAGAACCGCTCCAACGCCTCGTCGGCCGGCAGTTGGGCGGAGAGTTCCTTCGCGTGGCCGGCCAACGCGGTCGCGGACACCACCCTGGCCGCCGCGAACTCCACGTAGACCTCGTCCAGCCGGTTCAGGTCGACCGGCAGGCCGTGTTGTGCCTCCGCCTTGCGCGCCTTGTTGAACAACTGCGTCGCGTAGGTGTCCTGCCCGGCGGCCAGGAACACCCGCGCCGCCTGCTCGAAGAACGTCGGCAGGAAGTGCGGCAGCGTACGGGCGAACCGGTCGGCGACGCTCTGATGCCCGTCCAGGGCGGCCTTCGGCCGGGACCGCACCTGCTTGGCCAGCTTCTGCAACTCCGGCACCACCGCCAACGCGTGCCGGCCGTCCTCCGGGTGGTGCACCAGCACCCACTCCGGGAAGGCCAACGGGCGGCGCGGCCCCAGGCCGACGACGGCCGGCTCGGCACCCGGTGCCAGGCCGAGGAACCCGACGGCGATGTCCTCGCCCTCGCCGAGGGCGGCGTCGACCAGGCGGACCACCAGCCTGTCGTCGAGGGCCGGGTGCCGGTAGGTGCGGGCGGTGAGGGGCACCGCCCGGTCGCCGGCTCCGGCGGTGTCGGTCGGTAGCACCGCGCCGGCAGCCAGCAGGCTTTCTGCCGAATCCTCGCCCGACATGGTCGTCATCCCGGTCACGCCTTCTTCCCCGTTCCGGTCACGGCGCCGGACAGGGCCGTCGCCATCCGCATTCCTTCCGACCAGGCCACCGGCCCGACCTCGGTCAACCGCAGCGTCGGTCCCTCCACGACCGACCAGGAGAGGGTGCCCAGAGTCGCCTCGGAGTCCCAGTAGTCCTCGTCGAACCACATGGCAGCCTCGACCGTGCGGCCGGCCTCCCAGACCCGGCACTTGACCTGCGAGCCGGAGACCCGGAAGCCGAGCGTGGCGGCGCGGGCGGCCAGCCGGTTGGGGACCGTGTTGCCGCGGAAGTCCGGGATCGTGGTGTCACGATCCTTCAGGTCGGCGGGCTTGCCCCAGGTGCCCCGGTGCAGTTGCTCGACCCGCTGGGCGATGTCCAGTTCGTCGGCGAACTCGCGTAGGTCGGCCAGGTCGGGCAGGCCCACCGGGTGGGGCAGCGTGGCGCTGGCCGGCGAGAGCCGTACGGTCTCCCCGTCGAGGTTGACCACGCGCAGGTCACCGGTGTCGGTGACGTCCCGCAGGAAGCCCGGCTCGGCCGGATCGTCCCCGAGCACCACGAGGTCGCGCAGCGCGTCCCGCCAGGCCGGGTCCGGCCAGATCCGGGCGAGCAGCCCGGTCGGCACCGGCAGCGAGGACACCACCCAGGCGTCGACCCGGGCCTGGCATTCCGCGGTGTGCCGGTCCAGCCACTGGGCGAGCTGGCGCAACCGGTCCACCTCGGGGTCGTCCCGCAACACCTTCGGCAGGGTCTTCAGTGGACGGCCGTTGGCCCGCGGGCCGGCGGACCGGGCCGCCACCTTTCCGTCCACGAGAGAGATCTCGTACGAGTCTCCCACCGGTAGCCAGCCCATCAGGAATACCCTCCGCAGTGGCAATTAGCCAGATTTCGTGAGGAATCGGCCGCGATCAACAACGCAGCGCACGCTAACAGTAGTCACCGACACGACAGTGACCCGATTGGCCGGGCGCCGGGGCGGAGGCCGGCGGGACGGGCAGGACGGAACCCGCGGGAGTCGCAGGTCCGGCCGGTACGGCTGCACGTCGACGGTCAGTCGCGGGCCCGACGCGAGGCATCGCAGTGACCTGGGTCACACCGAATCACCCAACCTCCCACCGACCGGGGCGCGGCTGCGGCGGAACGTGGCGTCGGCACCCCCGAAGGCGGGGGCAACTCCGAGAGAGCCACGGCCATCCTCCCGCCCGCCATGAAGTGATCAATAGCGAAGAGGATCGCTTTCCCGCCAGTCAGACCGCACCACAGGTCGAATACGACAACCGCCCTCTACCTGCAATTACCCGACAAAGAACAACCCTTGGCGGCTCAGCGAGACACTTGACAGACACATAGAAGCTGATAAATTTTTTGTGGAAATCGAATGGCAATCAGTTCTGGGAGCGGGCCGATCGTCGATCGAGTCCTTCGACTGACCCCGAGGAGCAACGGTGAGTCAAACCAGCAAGGAGCCGATCAACCGGCGGTCGATCCTTCGCGCGGGCGCGCTGCTCGGTCTGGGAGCGGGCGGCGTCCTCACCTCGGGCGCTGCCAGCGCCGGGCCGAGCGGGAACGGCGACGTCAGGATGCCCGATCCGGTCGGGGCATACGACGACCCGCCCGCGCGCGGCGTGGTGCTGCGCCATCAGCAGGGGACAGATCTCGCCGGGCCGCACAGCGAGAACCACTCGCCCGGCGTGGCGCCCGAGTCGCAGTTCAGCGACGATCCCGGTGGCGGTCCGGGCACCAACGTCATGCGGCAGCTGCACTTCCGCAACAGTTACGGTCCCCGGATCAGGCTCTGCATCTCGTACTACAGTCCGGGCACCTGCGCCTATGCGGGGCTGTGGGGTACGCGCGGCTGGTGGAGCATCGACTCGGGGCAGTCGGTCCATGTCCTGAACACGGAGAGCCGCTGGGCGTACTTCTTCGCCGAGGCGGCGGATGGCGCATTCTGGGCCGGTGATCTACAGGTCATCCATGTCCCGAACACGTCGCCCTTCGACTCCTGTCTGGACTATCACCGAATCGGCGATCGCACCCTGGGACTGCGCGGGATAGACCTCCGCGCAGATGTCTGGACCGTGAACCTGGTCTCCGGGTGACCGACGCCGTTTCAGCCGAGAGTGACATCGGACGGGTGCTCCCGCGGGACGGCCGGCGTACCGGGATCAGCCGGGCTTCCCGTTCGTCGGCGAGGGGGCGGCAGCGTTGAGCCGGGCGGCCTGGCGCGTCAGGTGGTCCCGCTCGGCGAGGTTGGGGGCCTTCTGAGCCGCCTCGGCGTACAGCCGTGCCGCCGTCACCAGGTCGCCGTCGCGTTCGTGCAGGTACGCGGCCACCGCGGCGTGGCGGGGCAGTGAGCCCTCCAGCGCCGCGAGCACTGCCAGCCCGGCGCGCGGTCCGTCGGCCTCGCCGATGGCCACTGCGCGGTTGAGGCGGACGACCGGGCTGCCGGTCAGGCGCGCGAGTTCGTCGTACCACTCGACGATCTGCACCCAGTCGGTCTCCCCGGCGGTGGGCGCGTCGGCGTGCAGTGCCGCGATGGCCGCCTGGGCCTGGAACTCGCCCAGCCGGTCGCGGGCGAGGGCGGCCTGAAGGATCTCGACACCGTCGGCGATCGACGCGGTGTCCCACCGGCCGCGGTCCTGCTCGGCGAGCGGCACCAGGCTGCCGTCGGGCGCGGTCCGGGTGGCCCGGCGGGCGTGGTGGAGCAGCATGAGGGCCAGCAACCCCGCCACCTCGGGATGGTCGATCGCCGCCGCGAGCTGCCGGGTGAGCCGGATGGCCTCGGCGGCGAGGTCGACGTCGCCGGAGTAGCCCTCGTTGAAGACCAGGTAGAGCACGCGCAGCACGGTGGCGACGTCGCCGGGCTGGTCGAACCGCACGCCGGAGACGGTGCGCTTGGCCCGGCTGATGCGCTGCGCCATGGTCGCCTCGGGCACCAGGTAGGCCTGGGCGATCTGCCGGGTGGTCAGCCCACCGACCGCGCGCAGCGTGAGCGCGACCGCGGACGACGGCGTCAGCGACGGATGGGCGCAGAGGAAGTAGAGCTGGAGCGTGTCGTCCACCGCAGGCGCGGGCCCGGGTGCCGGCTCCTCGTCGACGAGGTCCTCACGCCGGCGGCGGGCGGCGTCCGCCCGCGCCGCGTCGAGGAACCGGCGCCAGGCCACGGTGACCAGCCAGCCCTTCGGGTCCCGCGGCGGGTCGGCCGGCCAGACGCGGACCGCCTCGACCAGCGCGTCCTGCACGGCATCCTCGGCCGCCGCGAAGTCGGCTCCGCGGCGGACGAGGATCCCGAGAACGCTCGGCGCGAGGCTCCGCAGCAGAGCCTCATCCATGCGAGAGGCACTCCGTGATGGTGGGCGACGCGGCCAGGAACGGCCGCAACTCGAGCCACTCGTGGATCGGCTTCCCGCCCGCCCCGGGGGCGGCCGACAGCTCCCCGGCCAGCTCGATGGCGCGCTCGTAGCTGTCGACGTCGATCACCATCCAGCCCGCGACGAGGTCCTTCGTCTCGGCGAACGGACCGTCCGTGACCGGCGGGCGCCCCTCACCGTCGTACCGGACGAACATCCCCTCGGGGGCGAGCGCCTGAGCGTCGACGAACTCGCCGGTCCCCTCGAGCCGGGCCGCGAAGTCGTTCATGTACTGCACGTGCGCCGAGATCTCCTCCGGCGCCCACCGCTCCATGGGCACGTCGTTGACCGCAGCCGGCGCGCCGCGGTAGTGCTTGAGCAGCAGGTACTTGGCCATCGTTTCTCTCCTCGGTGCTGGTGCGACCCATTCTGGTCGAGTTCACCCCGGGGACGGAGCCAGTCCCGGGTTCTCGACATCGCCGCCCGATCGACATCGCCGCCGGCCGCGAGACCGCCGGGACGGGTCCTTGAGTCGCTCCGACCACCTGACCGGTCGACGCGAGGTCCCGGCGGGTGATACGGGGAATTCCCTATGCACCCCGCACCCCGCCCCAATATAGACTTCTGTCGATTGGCTCGCGGCGGGTGGCCAGAGGGGAGCGGAAGATGACTTACTCAGGCAGACGCTACGGGCGCCGGGTGATCGGCGCCTTCGTCGCGATCGCGACCGGCATCGTCGCCACCGCCGGTTCGGCCGTGGCGGCACCCGCGGTCGGCGAGGTCCGGCTCGCGGGCAGCCCGAACGCGGTCGCGGACAGCTACATCGTCGTACTCAGGGACGCGGCTGTCGGAGCGCGGGCCGGCACCGCCCGTGCCAACGTCGCGGTACCCGTCAAGGCCGGCGAACTCGGCAAGCGGTACGGCGGCACCGTCACCCGGGTCTATGCTGCGGCGCTCAACGGCTTCGCGGTGACGCTCAGCGCCTCGGCCGCGAAGCGGCTGGCGGCCCACCCCGACGTCGCCTACGTCGAGCAGGACCAGGTGGTGTCGATCAACGCGACCCAGACCAACCCGCCCTCGTGGGGGTTGGACCGGATCGACCAGCGCGACCTGCCGCTGGACCGGGCGTACACCTACCCGAACACGGCCAGCAACGTGCGGGCGTACGTCATCGACACCGGCATCCGCTTCTCGCACAGCGACTTCGGCGGGCGGGCCGTCAGCGGCTACGACGCGGTCGACGGTGGGTCGGCGGACGACTGCAACGGGCACGGCACGCACGTCGCGGGCACCCTCGGCGGCGCCACGTACGGGGTGGCCAAGGGCGTCCACCTCGTCGGCGTACGGGTACTGAACTGCCAGGGCAGCGGCACCTACGCCGGGGTCATCGCCGGGGTCGACTGGGTGACCCAGAACGCGGTGAAGCCGGCGGTGGCGAACATGAGCCTCGGCGGCACGGCGAGCAGCACGCTGGACAACGCGGTCACCAACTCGATCCTCTCCGGCGTGACGTACGCCGTGGCGGCCGGCAACTCCACCGCCAACGCCTGCAACTCCTCGCCCGCCCGGGTCACCGCCGCGATCACCGTGGGCGCCAGCACCAGCACCGACGCGCGCGCGGCGTACTCCAACACCGGAAACTGCCTGGACATCTGGGCGCCGGGCACCTCGATCACCTCGGCCTGGTACAGCAGCAACACCGCGACCAACACCATCAGCGGTACGTCGATGGCCGCGCCGCACGTGGCCGGCGCGGCGGCCCTGGTGGTGTCCGTCACCGGCTGGCCCCCGAATGTGGTCCGTAACCACCTCGTCGCCAACGCGACCACCGGCAAACCGGCCAGTCCGCTGCTGTTCGTCGTGAACTGAGTCGGCAACGGAACACGGAGTGAAGGTGCGGGGAGTCGGCGCGAGCCGATTCCCCACACCCGGTCGTACCCGAGTACCCATGGGCCCGGTCGCCTCGGCGGCACCGGCGGAAGCTCAAGGAGGGCGGACGGAATGACAATTCTCAGCAGCAGCCGGCAGGTGCTCGCCACCAGCCTCGCGGTGGTCGCGACCCTCGCGGTGGCGGGCCCCGCCCCGGCCGCCGCCGTGGCGACCGGACAGATCCAACACGCCGGCAGCGCCACCGCCGTCGACGGCAGCTACGTCGTGGTCCTCCGGGACGGGGCGGTGGGCGCGGCGGCTGGCACCCGGCGCGCGGCCGACACCGTACCGGACCTGGCCGCGGGGCTGGCGCGACGGTACGGCGGCAGCGTCACCCAGGTCTACGGTGCGGCGCTCAACGGGTTCGCGATCCGGCTGGCCGAGTCGGCCGCGGAACGGCTGGCGGCCCACCCCGACGTGGCGTATCTCGAACAGGACCGGACCGTCACCTCCAACGCCGTCCAACGGCCCACGCCCTCGTGGGGCATCGACCGGATCGACCAGCGCGCCCTGCCGCTGAACCAGACGTACCACTTCGAGTACGTCGCCAGCGGCGTGCGGGCGTACATCATCGACAGCGGCATGCGCGTCACCCACTCGGACTTCACCAGCGGCCGGGCGACCAGCGGATACGACGCGATCGACGGCGGGCCGGCCGACGACTGCAACGGGCACGGTACGCACGTCGGCGGCACCGTCGGCGGCCTCCAGTACGGGGTGGCCAAGGACGTCAGGCTGGTCGCGGTACGCGTGATCGCCTGCGTACGGCCCAGCACCGTGGCGGAGGTGATCGCCGGCGTGAACTGGGTGGCCGCCAACGCGGTGAAGCCGGCGGTGGCGACCCTCGCCGTCAACGCCTCGGCCTCGGCCGCCCTCGACAACGCCGTCAACACGGCCGTCGCCTCCGGCGTCACGTTCGTCGTGTCCGCCGGCAACGACGCCGCCAACGCGTGCCACTACTCGCCCGCCCGGGTGCCGACGGCGATCACGGTCGCCGCCACGTCGCAGACCGACCAACGCCCCGCCTGGTCCAACACCGGGACGTGCCTGGACCTCTTCGCCCCCGGCGTGGCCATCAACTCCGCCTGGCACACCAGCGCCGCCGCGTCGATGAGCTACAGCGGTACGTCGATGGCTGCCGCCCACGTGGCCGGGGCCGCCGTCCTGGTCCTCGCGGCGAACCCGACCTTCACCCCGGCCCAGGTGCGGGACGCCCTCCTCGCGAAGGCGACCGTGGGCATCGTCGCCAACCCCGGCACCGGTTCGCCCAACCGCCTGCTCCACGTCGGCCCGTGACCGGGCCCGCCGGGGTGGGGCAGCGCGTGGGGTCTCATGGCCTGAGCGCCGGGCGGCTTTCGCCGGCTTGATGCCAACTTCCGCCATCTGACATCATCCGCCGAAGGAATACGTATTTACGCCTGCCGATCGGGCTCCGTAAGGATGTCCACCCGCCCACGCCACCACCTCGGGGCACACGGCGGTCCCCCATCATCGGGAGGAAATGTGTCTACCAGTCTCGCAGGAAGAGCGCGTCGGTCGACGCTCGCCCTGCTCACCGGCGCGGCGCTGGCGATGCTGTTGTCCGTCACCGCAGCCGGCGCCGCACCACTGACCGACCCGGCGGGCAACCGCGGCGCCGCCAACGCCGTCCCGGTCGACGTGTACATGAAGGACACGTCCGCCGACGTCGGGCTCCAGCCGCACTCGTTCAACCCGCTCTGGCAGAGCCCGGACATCAAGGTCTGCCACACCGCCGTCGAGTGCCCGACCAGCCAGAACCCGATCGTCGGTCAGCGGAACTACATCTTCGTCAAGCTGCGTAACCCCGGCCCGTACGGCACCAGCGTCATGGAGGAGGGCGCCATCGAGGTCTACCGGACCACGCCCGGTGGCGGGGCGGCCTGGCCGGGCGCGTGGACGCAGATCGGGTGGATGTCCGTGCCGGTCTATCCGGGCGTCACCTCGGTGACCATCCCGTGGGACGACGTGCCCGGTCCGGGTCACTTCTGCCTGCTGGCCCGCTGGGTCTCCCCGAACGACCCGATGACCTTCGAGGGACCGGACATCGGCGTCAACACCCGCAACAACAACAACATCGCGTGGCGCAACGTCGACTCGGTGGCGCTGGTCGCCGGCGGCCTGGCGCAGATCCGGCCGTTCGCCATCGGCAACACGCTGACCCGGGCGGCCCGCAGCAGCGTGGTGTTCAGCCAGACCGGGGCGCCCTTCCAGACCGCCGGCGGCCGGCTCGTCGCCGACCTCGGGCCGACCCTGTTCGAGCGCTGGGTCAAGGGTGGCAAGGCCGGCAAGGGTGTCCGCGAGGTGGGCCGTAACCAGGTCGAGATCGTCGACATCGGCCAGGCCAGCCTGGACAACCTGGAGCTGAATCCCGGTGAGCGGATCGCCTTCTCGCTCAACTTCACGGCCGCCACGCCGACGCAGGAGAAGATCGCCGTCAACGTGACCCAGATCGGCCCGGACACCACCGGCGCCGCCCGGGCCGACCTCGGCGGTGTGCGGTACGACATCACGGTGGCTCAGCGGAAGTAGTCGTCCAGGAGGGTAGGGACGGAGGTCGCGGACGGGCCCGCGACCTCCGTCTCCGCCTGACCAGCCCGGACACCCGGTGGCAGCCGCCCCGACCCGCGGGGTGTCCCGCTCAGCGCAGACTGACCCAGGCGGTCGCCACCGCGTACTCGCCGGTGCGGGCGCAGAGCTGGACCGGGCCGGCGGGCGGTGCCCCCAGCGAGAAGAAGCCCACCGCGTCCACCGGCACCTCCTCGTACCCGCCGGCGGAGGTCCGCGCGGTGACCCGGCCGCCCCGGGCCGGCGAGAGCTGCCCGACGATGCCGGTCGGGGTCACCTCGATCTCGACCACGACCGGACCGGCGCGGAACGTCAGCGTACGGGCCGAGCCGGTCGACCGGGTGAGACCGGCCGGCTCCAGGTCGCAGGCCGAGTCGAAGGTCAGCTCGGCGACCGCCAACTCGGCGTCGATGCTCCGCCAACCGAACGCGGCCAGCGCTGCGGCCAGGAACTCCTCGGGCACCGGGCCCGGGTCCCGCAGGGCGGCCCTCAACTCGGCCAGCAGGGCGTCGTCAGCGGCTGGCGGCCACCGCTCCATCCCGGTCACCTCCGCTCCCGTCGTTGTCCGGGCGCGCCCTGACGAAAGGGGCGAGTGCCGGACACTTCCGCAGCTTGTGCAGGCACCGGGCCTGGGTCGGGCCGACACTGCCCACCGGCATGCGTAACCGCGCACCGATCTCGCGGTAGCTCGACGGCGGATCGGCCATCAGCAGGGCGAGCAGTTCCCGGCAGCGCGGCGGCAACTGCGCAACCGCCTCCCGCAGCGCCTGCTGCCGCTCGGCGCGCAGCAGGTCCTCGTCCGGGGTGACCGGATCCACCAGCAGAAGGGCACCGACGTGCCCGTCGGCCGAGTCGTCGTACGGGTCGAACGGCTGGGTCCGCCGGCCGAGGCGGAGCAGCCGGTAGCACTCCCGCCGGGTGGTGGTGATCAGCCAGGCGGGCAGCGCGTCCGACTCCCGCAGTCGCCCCAGATGCTCCACCAGTCGCAGCCAGACGGTCTGGTTGACGTCCGCCGCGTCGACCTGGGCGAGCCCGTAGGACCGGATAACCGAGAGCACCAGCGGGGTGTACCGGCGGACCAGCTCCCTCCATGCCAGCTCGTCACCGCAGGAGGCGGCGGCGACCAGGCCGACCGTGCCGCGTTCGCTCATCGGGACACCACCCTGCGCGCCGACGCCGACCTCACGCGACGAGCACGCCGTAGTGGGGATGCCAGCGGGGGCCGGCGACCAGCGCGGCACGGGCCGCCTCGGCGCTGAGCCCGGCGCTGGTCATCAGCGCGGCCAACCGGCCGGAGACGTGGCCGGTGGCGAACGAGGTGCCGACCCAGGCGGCGAAGCCGTCGAAGTACCGGGTCGGCTGGCCCGGCAACTGGAGCTGGCCCCTGACGTAGGTGCTGGTCCGATCCCCCAGGGCGCAGGCGTCCACCCACGGCCCGAAGCTGCTGTACGGCGCCGGCTGCGGGCCGGTGGGCCCGGCACTCACCGCGCCCACCGCCAGGACGCGGTCCAGGGCGGCCGGCCAGGTCCGCCGGCTGGTGCCGGCGTTGCCCGCCGACGCCACCACCGCTCTGCCGGGCAGCGCGGCGAGCGCGTTGACCAGTGGCAGCGGAGGCTGGTCGTCCTGGGTGAAGTAACCCAGCGAGAGGTTGACGACCGACGCCTGCGGGCTGAGCCGGCCGAGGGCGGCGACCAGCATCTCCTCGTCACCGACGCCGGTGGCGTTCAGCGCGGCCTCGGGATCGAAACGTACGCCCGGCGCGGCCTGCCGGACCACTCCGGCGACGAAGGTGCCGTGGCCGCCCTGGAGGGCCAGCATGTCCGCGCCGACGTAGACCGCGTCCTCGTCGTCGGCCTCGGGGAGGTAGCTGCCGGCCAGCCACTGTGGGTGAAGGGAACCGGCGTGGCGCCAGATTCCGGTGTCGCAGATCCCCACCGTCACTCCCGCGCCCTCACCGGCGCGCGTCGGATCCGGGGCGGGCAGAGCACCCGCGACGCGCGGCGGGCCGCCCGGATTGCCCATGATGTTGCCGAAGCCGAGCAGGGCGTGGTGCGGCTGGACGACGGGAACCGGCTGGCCGGGCCACTGCTGCGGGTCGCGGAGCTTGGTCACCACCGACGGGACGTCGGTCTCGGTCGCGAAGACGAGCCGGGCGACACCGGCGAAGCCGACGCCCTCGGTGGCCGGGAAACCGTAGCTACGCAGCCGAGCCATGACCCGCTGCACGTCCGGGCGGGCCACCAGGAGCTGCCGGGGCCGGTAGAGGAACTCCCGGCCGGGAACGGCGTACCGGCGTAGGTCGGGGTCGGCCGCGAGGGCCTCCAGAAAGACCCGCTGGTAGGTCGCGTCGGGCGACTCGCCGGCGACGGCCGGGCCACCTCGCCCGACGAGACCGAGCGGCGCCGCCGCGGCGGCCAGGGCGGACCAGGTCACGACCTGCCGGCGGGACATTCCGGCGGGCGGGCGCGACGCGAAGGAGTCGTCAGACGGCACCGGTCCTCCAGGCGGTCGAAGATGCGTGGTCGGCGACAGGCCGGGGTAACTACGGATGCGCTTTCGGAGGCATCGGACGATTATTTCAAAGAATAGTCCGATGTCAATTGCTTGTCGTTCAGGCGACTGATTCGGACGCACTCACCGCGACGCGATTGACCAGGAAGCGCGACTGCGGGATTCTTCCTGGCATGGCCGACAGTACCGTTTCCGGTGCCGTCACGGCCCAGACCGCACTCGACGCCGTCCAGCGCTACCCACGCGAGGCGATCGCGATCGGCCGACGGGTCCTCGCCGTGGGTCCCGACGCCGACGAGCGCGCCGCCGCCGAACGCGCCATCGGGCTGGCCCTGCGGGAACTCAACGACCTGCCGGGCGCCCTGCGACACCTGCGCCGGGCGGTGCGGGTCGCCGGCTCGCCCCGGGTGCGGGCACTGGCCCAGATGAGCCTCGGGTACGTCCTGGCCAACGCCGGGCACACCGCGGCGGCGCTCCGCGCGGTGACCCTGGCACTGCCCCGGCTGACCGGCGCCGACGCCGGCCGGGCCCGCATGCAGCGGGGTGTCGTGCTGCACTACCGGGGGCGCTTCGACGAGGCGGTCCGGGAGTACGGCATCGCGGTGGAGATCGCCCAGCGCGAGGGCGACCCGCTGCTGGAGGCACGGGCGCGCAACAACCGGGGGCTGCTCAACGCCCACCGGGGCACCAGCCGGGACGACGACGACCTGTTCCGCTCCGCGGCCATCTTCAGTCGGCTCGGGCTCGATCTGGCCGCCGCCGACGCCCGCTGGAACATCGGCATCGCCGCCGGTCAGCGCGGCGACGTCGCGGGCGCGCTGCGCAGCTTCGCCACCGTCGGCGAGGAGTACCGCCGGTTGTCGGTGCCCCGGCCGGCGCTGCTGCTGGACCGATTCGAACTGCTGCTCTCGGTGCCGCTGGTCGACGAGGCGGTCGAGGTGGCCACCTCCGCCGTGACGGAGCTGCGGCGCAGGGGCATGGCCTCGGATCTCGCCGAGGCGCTGTTGGCCCGGGCCCGGGCGGCGCTGCTCGCCGGTGACCTGGACACCGCCACGGGGGCCGCCGCCTCGTCGCGGGCCCGCTTCCGTCGCCAGGGGCGCCGCACCTGGGCCGCCTTCGCCCGGCACGTCGAGCTGCGCGCCGAGCATGCCCGGGGCACCCGGTCGGCAGCCCTGCTCACCGCCATGGTGCGAACCGCGGAACAGCTCGACGCCACCGGCTGGCCCTCGCCGGCGCTGACCACCCGGATCGAGGCCGCCCGGCTGGCCGAGGCGCTGGGCCAGCCCGCCCGGGCGGCCGAACTGCTGGCGGTGGCGGCCCGCGCGCACCGGCGGGGCACCGCGCCCCACCGGGCCCAGGGCTGGTACGCGCTCGCCCTTCGCCGCCGGCTCGACGGCGACCTGCGGGGTGCGGCCGGGGCGCTGCGCCGGGGACTGGCGGTGCTCGATGGCCACCGGGCCTCCCTGAGCGCCACCGAGCTACGGGCACACAGCGGGGCGTACGGGCAGGACCTGGCCGCTGAGGGGCTGGACATCGCCGTCCGCACCGGCACGCCCGCCCAGGTGCTGGCCTGGGCGGAGCGCTGGCGGGCCAACGCCCTGCGGATGCGCGCGGTGCAGCCGCCGCAGGACCCCGGGCTGGCCACCGCCCTGGCCGAGCTGCGGATGGTCAGCACCGCCCTGGAGGACGCGTTGCTCGCCGGCCACCCGGTGCACACGCTGCGGCGCAGCCAGGGTCGGCTCGAACAACGCATCCGGGAACTGGCCCGGACGGTGGACGGTGGAGTCCGGGGAGTGGACGGTGGCGGCCTGGTGGCACCGCCCGCGGTACGCGCCCTCGCCGCCGCGCTCGGTCACGCTGTGCTGCTGGAGCTGGTGGCGCACGGGCCACGGCTGCGGGCGGTGCTGGTCCGCGGCGGCCGGACCAGCCTGCACGACCTCGGCCCGCTCGACGACGCGCTGAACCGGGCCCGGCTGCACCGCTTCGGGCTGCGCCGGCTGGTCACCACCGGCGACTCGGCCAGTGCCCGGGCCGGCGTCGCGTTCGCCGCCGCCGCGCTGGACCAGCAGCTCTTCGGCCCGGTACGCCGGCTGCTCGGTGACCGGCCACTGGTGATCGTCCCGATCGGCGCGCTGCACGCCGTACCCTGGTCGGGCCTGCCGACCTGCGCCGGGCGCCCGGTGACGGTGGCGCCCTCGGCGACGGTCTGGTTGCGCGCCGCCGGTCGGGTCGTCCCGGCCGGGCCGCCGGTGTTGGTGGCCGGGCCCCGGCTGCCTGCCGCCGAGACCGAGGTACGCCAGCTCGGCGCGGCCCTGCCCGGCTCCCGCCCGCTCACCGGCCCCGGCGCCACCGCCGACGCGGTCACCGCCGCGCTGAACGGGACCCGGCTGGCGCACATCGCCGCACACGGCACCTTCCGCGCCGACAACCCGCTCTTCTCCACGCTGGAACTGGCCGACGGACCGTTGACCGCGTACGAGTTGGAGCGGCTGACCCGCCCACCGGGCTGCGTGGTGCTCTCCGCCTGCGACTCCGGCCTCTCCGGGGTCCGGCCGGGCGACGAGGTGATGGGCTTCACCGCCGTGCTGCTGGCCCTCGGCGCCCGCAGCCTGATCGCCACCGTGCTGCCGGTCCCGGCCGGCCTGACCACCGCGTTGATGCTGGACCTGCACCGGCGGATGCGCGCCGGTGTTCCGCCGGCGGTGGCGCTCGCCGAGGCCCAGCGCGCGTTCGACACCGCCGGTGGTGGCGGTGCCGCCCACGCCACCGCCGCCGCCTTCGTCTGCTTCGGCGCCGGCTGAGCGGGGTGCACCCGGTGCCGCGAGCACTACCCGTGGTGGCGGTCGGGCCCGTCGCGCCAGTCGTGAGCGGACGTCGTGGCGAGGTCGAACAGTTCGTCAAGGACGATCTGGCACGCCGCGGTGAGAGCTGATCGGCTGCGAACGGCCGCGTAGACGTGCCGGGTCAACGGTCGACGCAGCGGGCGCGTGGCGACGTGGTAGCGACGGTCCACGGCCATCTCAGGCAGGAGCGACACGGACATTCCTGCCTCGACGTGTGCCAGCAGCAACTCGTAGCTGACGAAGCGGCCGGCCACGATCGGCTCGAATCCGGCCTGCCGGCAGGTGCTCGTCACCAGGTTGGACAGGTACGTGCCGGGCATGTCGACGGACCAGGCCGCGTCGGCGAAGTCGGCCAGGTCCACCGGTGCGTCCGAGGTGGCCCGCGACGGCGGCATGACGAGCACGATCTCGTCGGTGAGCAGGGGGATGGCGTGCACGTCAGGGTGCAGCGGCATGGACCCGTCGACGAAGTCCGCGGTCACGATGACGTCGTAGTCGCCGCGGCGCAGGGCCGGATGGCTGGCCTGCGGGTCGAGCTCGGAGACCTCCAGGTCGATCTTCGGATGCGTCTGCCGCAGCCGCGCGGCGAGTGGAATGGCGACGGCGCGTACCGCGCTGGAGAAGGCCGCGAGCCGTACCGGTCCCGCCGGTTGTCCGGACAGGCCCTGTAGGTCGGCCTCGGCGGCCTTGATCTGGTCGAGGATGATGCGGGCGTGCCGGGCGAGCGTGCGCCCGGCGGTCGTGAGCTGTACGCGGCGGCCGGCGCGCCGCAGGAGTTCCGTGTGGGCCTCCGCCTCCAGGACCGACAGCTGCGCCGACACCGCCGACGGACTCATCCGCAGGGCCGCGGCGACGGCCCGAACGGTGCCGAGGCTGTCCAGCAGGCTGAGCATCTCCAGGCGTGCCGTGTGGAGCCGCATCGGGACACTCCTTGTACGGGTTTTCCGCACAGCCTAGCCAGAAACTTCAGCTTTTCGCGCACAACGAACGGCCCTATCGTGAGGCTCATGACGCTGACTGCCGCTCAGGCTGCCACCGCCCGGTTCTGGTCTGACGCGGACCGTCACCTGGTGCGCTACGGCGCCCCCTTCACGTCCGAGATCATCGAGCGCGCGGCCGGAAGCTTCGTGTACACCGCCGACGGCCGGCGGGTCCTGGACTTCACCTCGGGTCAGATGAGCGCCATCCTCGGCCACAGTCATCCCGCGATCGTCGAGACGGTGCAGCGACAGATCGCGAGCCTGGACCACCTGTTCAGCGGCATGCTGTCGCGCCCGGTCGTCGACCTCGCGCGGCGGCTCGCCGAGTCCCTCCCCCCGCCGTTGGAGAAGGCGCTGCTGCTGACGACCGGCGCCGAGTCGAACGAGGCGGCCATCCGGATGGCCAAGCTCGTGACGGGCAAACACGAGATCGTCGCCTTCGCCCAGTCGTGGCACGGCATGACGCACGCCGCGGCCGCCGCGACGTACAGCGCCGGGCACAAGGGCTACGGGCCCACGCCGCCGGGGAACTTCGTGATCCCCACGCCCAACCCGTACCGACCCGACTTCACCACGCCGGACGGCGGGTTGGACTGGCAGCGGCAGCTCGACTACGGCTTCGCCCTCGTCGACGCCCAGTCGTCGGGGAGTCTCGCGGCGTGCATCATCGAGCCGATCCTCAGCTCCGGCGGCGTCATCGAGCCACCGCCCGGCTACCTCGCCGCCCTGGCGCGCAAATGCCGCGAGCGCGGCATGCTGCTGATCGTCGACGAGGCGCAGACCGGCCTGTGCCGCACCGGCACCTGGTACGCCTTCCAACGCGACGGCATCGTGCCCGACATCCTCACGCTCTCCAAGACGCTGGGCGCCGGCCTGCCGCTCGCGGCGGTGATCACGACCGAAGAGATCGAACAGAGGGCGTACGAACGCAATTACCTCTTCTACACCACGCACGTCTCCGACCCCCTCGTCGCCGCCGTCGGCAACACCGTGCTCGACGTCCTCGAACAGGAGCAGATGGACGTACGGGTCCGGGAGCTCGGCGAGTTCCTACGCGCCGGCCTGCTCGAGATGCGAGACCGGCACGACGTGGTGGGAGACGTACGGGGACGCGGCCTGATGCAGGGAGTCGAGCTCGTCGTCGACCGGGAGACGCGAGAGGGCTCGGACGTCCTCGGTGCCCGCGTCACCCGCCGCTGCCTCGAACTCGGCCTCCACATGAACGTCGTGCAACTGCCCGGCATGGGCGGCACGTTCCGGATCGCGCCGCCCCTCACCACGACGCGGGAAGAGCTTGCCCTCGGTCTGGAGATCCTGGACCAGGCGATCGGGGAGGCGGTGCCGGCCTGACCGCGTATCGGCCGGTGCGGCGGGCACGGATCGTGCCGGCCGCCGGCCGACCCGCCCGCCGTCCGGTGGTGGCCGGCCCGATCGTCAGCGCTCGGCCGCCGGGCGCTGGGCGGTGAACCAGTCGCAGATCTCGCTGCCGGTGAGGAAGATGGTGTCGGCCCGATCCGACAGCTCGTCCAGGATGCGGTCGAAATACCGGATCCGGTGGGGCACCCCGACCATGTGGGGATGGATCGGCAGCGTGAGCACCCTCGGTTCGAGCGCCGCCTCGGCGGCGAGCACCTCGACGGTCTCGGTGAACCGCCGGTACATCTCGTCGGAGGAGTGTTTCTCGGTGGCGTAGATGATGCTGTCGTTCAACTCCAGCGAGTACGGCAGCGCGACCAGCGGTCTCGGCCGGGCTGCCAGCCAGACCGGCACGTCGTCGACCACCCAGTCGCAGGTGTAGTCGACGCCCGCCGCGGCCAGCAGGTCGGGAGTCGTGAAGGTCTCCTGGAGGCCGGGGCCGAGCCAGCCCCGGGGTCGCCGGCCGGTGAACTCCTCGATCTTGCGCAGGCACTCGTCGATCACCACGCTCTCGTCCGGTGCCGACGGCAGCGCCTGCTGGTGCAGGCCGTGTGCGATGAACTCCCAGCCGCTGTCCCGCAGCCGCCTGGCCGCCTCCGGATAGGCGTCGATGACGGCGGCGTTGAAACTGACGCTGGCCGGCAGCCCGCGACTGGTGAGCGCGGACACCACCCGGGGTAGTCCCCGGCGCATGCCGTACTCGGCCCAGCTGTAGTTCGGCACGTCCGGGATGTGGTCCGCGCCGTGCGGGCTGCCCAGGAGCTTACGGGGCATCGGGGCATCCAGCGGCCAGTGCTCGACGTTGAGCACCACGTGCGCGATCAGCCCCTTGCCCGGGGCGGGCGGTTCCAGCCCGGTGCCGCTCTCGCCGTACGAGTAGGCGATCCGTGGTGTCGTGGGGGTCATCGCCGCTCCTGTGTGTTCGACCAGATCTCGATGATGTCGGCGGCGGGGCCGACCGTGGCGTACCGGTGCCGGGCGGTGTCCAGCGTCGCCCGGTGCAGTGCCATGTCCCACGACGCGCAGGCGTCTTCGGGGATGACCACGTAGTAGTCGTGGCTGAACGCCTCCCGCGCGGTCGCCTCGACGCAGGCGTTGGTGGACACACCGGCGCAGATGACGGTCGACCGGCCGAGGCTTCTCAGCACCAGGTCGAGGTTGGTGCCGGCGAACCCGCTGTAGCGGTACTTCTTCACCAGGATGTCGTCCCCGGTCGGGGTGAGTTCGTCGACCACCTGCTGCCCCCAGGATCCGTCGACGCAGATGTCCGCGACGGAGAAGCTCGCCCGGCTGCGCGCGTCCAGCCACGGCCCGGAGTCACTGGCGCCGTCGGGCAGGGTGGTGTGCGCCACGTAGATGACGGGCACCCCGGCGGTGTGGGCGGCGTCGATGAGCCGGCGTTGCACGGGGATCACGGCCCGGGCCGCGCTGGCGTCCCGGCCGCCCCGGACGATCGTCTTGCCCGCGGGGTGCAGGAAGTCGTTACTCATGTCGATGATCAGCAGCGCGGCACGGTCGGGGCGTACCTTCTCCGGCAGCGTGCTCAGTACGGTCGGCCGGCGCCCGTTCCCGGGGGCCGGGTCGGGGGTGGCTGCCGGATTGGGGTCGGTCATGTGATCGTCTCCTGGTCCGTGTCCTCGCGGTGGCGCTGTCAGCTCTGGCTCCCCTGCCGGCTGATGAGCTGGCGGGTGATGATGTTGCGTTGGATCTCGTTGGTGCCCTCGCCCACGATCATCAGCGGCGCGTCCCGGAAGTACCGTTCGATGTCGAACTCGGTCGAGTATCCGTAGCCGCCGTGGATCCGCAACGCGTCCATGGCGATCTGCATGGCGGTCTCCGAGGCGAACAGCTTCGCCATTCCCGCCTCCAGGTCGCAGCGCTCGCCCCGGTCCAGGCGTTCCGCCGAGTCGTGCAGCATCAACCGCGCCGCGGTGAGCCTGGTCGCCATGTCCGCGAGGTAGTTCGAGATCGACTGGTGCTTCCAGATCTGGACGCCGAAGCTCTCCCGCTCCTGGGCGTAGCGCAGCGCGTCCTCGAACGCGGCCCGGCCGACCCCGACGGCCCGCCCGGCAACCTGGATCCGGCCGATCTCCAAGCCACGCATCATCTGGACGAATCCGCGCCCGGGCACGCCACCGAGCACCGCGTCGGCCGGCACCCGGAAGTCGTCGAAGCTGAGTTCACAGCTCTCCACGCCCTTGTAGCCGAGCTTGGGCAGGTCGCGGGAGACCTCGAAGCCGGCCCCCTTCTCCGCGAGCAGGACGCTGATCCCGGCGTGCGGCGGCGTGGCCGCCGGGTCGGTCTTGCACAGCAGCGCGACCATGCCGGAGCGGCGCGCGTTGGTGATCCAGGTCTTGGACCCGTTGACGACGTACTCGTCACCGTCCAGTCGGGCCACCGTGCGGATCGCCTGGAGATCCGATCCGCCCCCGGGTTCGGTGAGCGCCATCGCCGCACGCAGTTCGCCGGTGGCCATTCGGGGCAGGTAGCGCTGTCGTTGTTCCTCCGTGCCGTAGAGGAGGATCAGCTTGGCCACCACGGTGTGCCCGCCGATCACGCCGGCCAGCGACATCCAGCCGCGGGCGAGCTCCTCGGTGACCATCGCGTAGCAGACGGTGGAGACGCCGACCTCGCCGTACGGCTCGGGAATGGTCAGGCCGAACACGCCCATCGCCGCCATCTGCCTGATGAGGTCCTCGGGGTAGACGTTGTCGTGTTCGAGGTCCCGGACGACCGGCTTGACCTCCCTGTCGACGAAGTCCCGAACCAGGTCCACAATCGCCCGTTCCTCGGCGGAAAGTACGAACAACGTGATCTCCTTCGTCCAGCTCGATTATCCAGAAAATAATATATTTGATGCCTGCCCCGGGGCAAGAGCCCGGACCGGTCCTACGCCGGACCTACGCCAGCCGGTCATCGCCGGACTGCTCCGGCACGACCGGCCCACGTCTTCCGGGCAGCGCGGCGACGAGCTGCCCCAGCCCATCCGCGGTGGGCAGGTTCGCCACGGCCGCCAGCCCGGCGGCGATCTCGGCCCCGGTCAGGCCCGCCCCGTCGAGCAGCCGGCCGGCCTTGGCCTCGATCTCGCCGGCGGTCATCGGCGACTCCGGGTCGCCCCTGGTGTCCCGGACCTGCTCGCGATACCACCGTCCCCGGTGGGCCACCGACACCTGCGCCCCCCAACTCGACGGATACGCCGACGTGTACGGTTCCCCGCCGGCCACCCGCACCCGGGCCCGGATCGCCGCCAGCCCGGGATCACGCAGGGCCGGCGGGGCCACGTCGGCCAGGGACGGCTCCCCACGCGCCAGCGCGACAGCCACCAGGTGCTGCACCGAGAACAACGCCTCCGGGGTCGACGCCGGCCGGGGCTGATCGGTGAAGCCCAACGCCTCCGGGTAGGTGACGACCTCGATCTCCTCGATCCGCCCGGCGGGCACGCCGTGCGCCGCCAGACGCCGCCGCAGCCGCAACGCGGCGTCCACGGCGGGGTGCGCGTGCCGGCAGCCCGGCCACGGTTTGAGGGAGGTCTCGCTGATCTTCCACTCGGCACCGCCGGGCCGGTTGACGGCCGCTGGCTCCGCATCCGGACAGCTGGCCGCGAACAGGCCCAACTCCCCCTCGAGCACGCGCCGTGGACCGGTCAGCCCCAGCTGTGCCAGCCGCGCCGCGCGCAGTCCCGCGCTGGCCGACTCCCCGACGTGGACCAGTTTGGACATCGTGCGTTCGAGGCGGCAACGCCACAGGCCACCGGTACGACTACCAGCGTTACCGAGTGCGTCGACCCACTGGCGGCCGGTCAGCCCCAGCAGGCTCGCGCCGGCCGCGGCGGCCCCGAACGCGCCACAGGTGCTCGTCGGATGGAAGTACCGGTAGTGGGTGGGCCCGGTCGCCTCGCCTACCCGGATCATCACCTCGTACCCCCGGACCACGGCGTCGAGGAACTGCGCCCCGCTCGCCCCCTGGCGTTGGGCCATCGCCAGGGCCGCCGCGATCACCACCGGCCCGGGGTGCAGCCTGGCCCGTCGATGCGTGGCGTCCATCTCCAGCACCAGGGCCAGCCCCGCGTTGACGAACGCGGCGGTCGACTCGGCCCGTGCGCCGTACCCGACGGTCCACGACGGACCGTCGTCGGCGGAGGCGGCGAACGCGGTGAGGATGCCGCCCTCCTCGGTGCCGAGCCCAGCCGTCGCGGTCGCGATCCAGTCGAGCACGTGCAGCGCGGCGAGCCTGCGCGCAGCCGCGTCGACCGGGCGGCGCACCCCAGCGACCAGTGCCTCCGTCAGCGACGGCTCGGCCGACCCACCGATCTCAGTCACCGGCGGCCTCGTCCGGGGCAGCACGGTGCGCGGCCAGGATCCGCTCGGCCCGGAGCCGGACGGGCAGGTCCACCATCTCCGCGCCGACCCGGCCGGCGGACGATCCCGCGTCGGTCGCGGCCAGCACCCGGGTCGCCCAGGCCACCCGGTCCGCCGAGGGCCGCAACGCGCGGTGGACCGGGGAGACCTGCCGGGGATGGACACAGAGCTTGCCGGTGAACCCCAGTGCCCGGGCGCGCTCGGTGGCGGTGGACACCTCCCGCTCGTCGTCGAGACCGGCGCTGACCCCGTCCACGGGACCGGGCAGGCCAGCCAGTCGGGAGGCGAGGACCAGCTCGGCGCGGGCCGAGAGCAGCGGCTCCCACGCCTCCTCGGCGCCGAGGTCCAGGGCCAGGTCGACCGTGCCGATCGCCAGCCGGGCCACCGCCGGGGCAGCCGCGACCTCGCGGGCCCGGGCCACCCCGCGGGCACTCTCGATCAGCGCCAGCACCGGTACGCCGAGCCGGTCGCCCACCATCTGGAGCACGTCCGGATCCTCGGCCTTCGCGACCAGCACGGCGGTGAGCCCGGGTACGCCTGCCAGGGCTGTCAGGTCATCGGCCTGCTCCCGACCGGCGTTGATCCGCACGGCGGCGGCACCGGTGCCGCAGAGCCAGTCCCGGACCCACTGCCGCGCGGCCGGCTTGTCCGGCCCGCTGATCGCGTCCTCCAGGTCGAGAATGACCTCGTCGGCCCCGGCCGCGACGGCCCTGCCGAAGCGGTCGGGACGGGATCCGGGCACGAACAGCAGCGTCCGGGCGGTCTCCACGGACCGCCGCGCGGTGGTCGCGTTCACGCGTCGACCGCCGGTGCGGGACGCTGTGGGCCGCGCCCCCGCCGGTAGACCAGCAGGGTCCGCCGGAAGGTCACCACGACCGTGCCGTCCTGGTTGTGCCCGACGGTGCGGACCTCGACGACGCCCACGTCGGCGCGCGAGCTCGACGGTCGGACGCCGAGCACCTCGGAGCGGGAGTAGAGGGTGTCCCCCTCGAACACCGGATGCGGCATCCGGACCTCGGCCCACTCCAGGTTGGCGAAGACGTTCTGCGACACGTCGGTGACGGACTGCCCGGTGACGACCGACAGGGTCAGGCACGAGTTCACCAGCGGACGGCCGAACGCGGTCTGTCTGGCGTAGTGGTGGTCGAAGTGCAGCGGGGCGGTGTTCTGGGTGAGCAGGGTGAACCAGGTGTTGTCCGTCGAGGTGATGGTGCGACCCAACGGGTGCTCGTAGATGTCGCCGACCTCGAAGTCCTCCAGGAAGCGGCCGGTCCAGCCAGGCTTGACGGTCATCGGGCTGCCTCGTCGGCACTCATCTGCGCGATCTCCTCATCGGTGAACTCCAATTCGGCGAGCACCGTGCGGGTGTGCTGGCCGAGGGCGGGCACCGGATCGACCCGCACGTCGATCTGCTCCGAGGTGACCGGGGGCAGCAGGGTCCGCACCTCGCCGGCCGGGGTCGCCACGTTCGTCCACCGGTTCCGCGTGGTGAGCTGTACGTGGTCGAGGAAGTCCGTCACGGTGTTGACCGTCGCGTTGGCGATCCCGGCCCTGTCAAGGCGGGTCGTGATCTCGGCGACGGTGAACCGCTGCATCCACCTGGCCAGCTCCTGATCGAGGTCCGCCCGGTGGGCCACCCGATCGGAGTTGCTGTCGAAGCGCGGATCGTCCGCCAGGGCTGGCGCTTCGAGGACCTCGAAGGCGAAGCGGCGCCACTCGCGCTCGTTCTGGACGGCCAGTTGGACGGTGCCGTCGGCGACCGGGTACGGGCCGTACGGCGCGATGACCGTGTGGTGGGCGCCGAACCGGCGTGGGTCCGTTCCGGTGTACCGGGCCATCAGCGCGGGTTGCGACATCCACTCGGCGAGGGCGTCGAAGAGCGAGACCTCCAGCGCGCAGCCCTCGCCGGTGCGTTCCCGGCGGTAGAGCGCGGTCAGGATGCCGCTGTAGGCGTAGACGCCGCCGGCGATGTCGGCCACCGAGATCCCCACCTTCACCGGCGTGTCCGGCGTGCCGGTGATGGACAGCAGGCCGGTCTCGCACTGGATGAGCGCGTCGTACGCCTTGCGGTCGCGCCACGGGCCGCCGTTGCCGTAGCCGCTGATCGAGCAGGTGATCAGGTCCGGCCGGCCGGCGCGCAACTCCTCGACCGGAAAGCCGAGCCGGTCCACCGCCCCCGGGGCGAGGTTCTGCACGAACACGTCCGCCCGGGCGAGCAGTCGACGCAGCGCGGTTCGGCCGCCCGGCGACCGGAGGTCCAGGACCACGGACTCCTTCGAGCGGTTGAGCCAGACGAAGTAGCTCGCCTGGCCGTGCACGGTGCGGTCGTAGCCCCGGGCGAAGTCACCCTCGGGCCGTTCGATCTTGATCACCCGCGCGCCGAGGTCGGCGAGCTGCCGGGTGGCGAACGGCGCGGCAACGGCCTGTTCGAGTGAGACGACGACGAGGCCATCCAGAGGGAGCACCGGTCCTCCTTGTCCTGTTTTGCTGCTTGTTCCCCACGCATATGGAGGGGCTCCGGACCCCTGCGCCGAACCGGGCCGACGCGAGATCCTCTCGGAGATGAAAAATATGATACACAGTATCCCCAAGCCGCTGAGCGTCCAGAGTTCGGCCGCGAGCAGGAGGAACGATGCAGCTACACCACCTCGGCTGGGCCGTACATTCGATCGAGGCGTCCCGGGAGCACTTCGAGACCCAACTCGGCCTGCCGTACGAGGGCGCCGAGGAGTTCCCGACGCTGACCGTCGCCTTCTTCCGGGCCGGCGCCACCCTGATCGAGCTGCTGGAGCCGAAGTCCGACGAGGACGACGTCGCCCAGTTCCTCCGGGAACGCGGCGAGGGCATCCACCACTGCGCGTACCTGGTCGACGACGTCGCCACCGCTCTGGGCGACGCCGAGGCGCGCGGCATGTGCCTGATGGACACGGTGCCCCGCCCCGGCTCGCGAGGGACGACGATCGGCTTCGTCGACCCCCGGCGGGCCGACCGGATCCTGGTGGAGTACGTCCGGGAGCCGAGCGCGTGACCACTACCGATCCGGCCGCCCACGAGCTGGCCCGACGTCTGGCCGACCTGTCCCGTACCGGCCTGACCAGCGAACACCGGGCGCACGCGGCCCGCAGTCTTTTGAACGTCGTCGCGACCGCGATCGGCGCCTGCCGTGACCGGGCCGTCGAGATCGTCATCGCGACCGCGCTGGACGGCGGGGGCGAGCGTCGCTGTCCGGTACCCGGCCGCCCGGAGCGCCTCGATCCGCTGAGCGCCGCGCTGGCGACCGGGCTCGCCGCCCACCTCGACGACTTCGACGACACCCATCTCGACACCGTCGTACACCCGGGCGCGGCCGTGCTCGGCGCCGTGATGGCGGTCCTGCCGGAGCACGAGACCACCGGGCCCCGGCTCCTCGACGCGGTCGCCCTCGGGCTGGAGACCCAGCTTCGGCTCGCCCGGGCGATGACACCGTGGCACTACGACGACGGCTGGCACATCACCGGCACCGTGGGCGCCCCGGGTGCCGCGGTCACCGCCGGCCTGCTCCTGGGGCTGTCGCCGGGGCAGCTCGGCAATGCGATCGCGATCGCGTCCAGCATGACGCTGGGGCATCGGGAGGGGTTCGGCACGATGGTCAAGCCGTTCCACCCCGGCAAGGCCGCGGCCAACGGCGTACTGGCGGCGGCCCTGGCCCGGCGGGACTTCACCGGCTCCCCGACCGCGCTGGAAGGCCCACGCGGCTACTTCCGGGCGCTCTCCCCCACGGCAGATCCCGCCCGGCTGACCACCGAGCTGGGCACACGCTGGGAGTTCCTGGACAACACCGTCAAGCCGTACCCGTGTGGCATCGTCGCGCATCCCGCGATCGAGGCCGCCGAGCGGCTGCACGCCCGGCTCGCCGGCCGCACCCCGGTGGCCGTACGGGTCCGCTGCCACCCCCTGGTCGCCGAGCTGACCGGGAACCCGGCACCGGACACCGGACTCGCCGCCCGGTTCAGCACCGTGCACGGCGTCGCCGCGGCGTTGGCCGACGGGGTGGTGGGGCTGGCCCAGTACGAGGACGCCCGGGTCGTCGCCCCGGACGTTACCGCCCTGCGCGCGGCCACCACCCTCGTCATCGACGAGTCGATGGCCCGCGACGCGGCGACCGTCGAGGTCGTGGTGCCGGACGGGCCGGTACTCACCGAATCCGTCACGCACGCCCGGGGCAGCGTCGCGCGCCCGATGACCGACACCGAACTCGACCTGAAGGTCACCGCACTGGTCGACCGGACCCGACCCGGCCACGGCCCCGAGGTCATCGCGGCGGTACGCGGCCTGGCCTCGGCCACCACCTGCGGCGACCTGTTGACGACGATCGTGGGAGAGCCAGCATGACGGGAACAGCACAACCGGGCCCGGTCCGGCTCACCGCCGAGCTCGCCGAGTTCGCCAGCGGGTTGAGCTGGGACCAGATCCCGGAATCCGCCCGGCACGCCGCCCGGCGTACGTTCGCCAACGTCGTCGGGCTGGCCGTGGACGCATGCCGCCACGACGCCGTCGAGATCGCCGTCGCCACCCTGGGTGACCTGGGCCTGCGCGGGCGCTCCTCGGTGCTCGGCCGCGCGGACACGCTCACCGCCGCCTGGGCGGCGTTCGTGAACGGCATGGCGATGCACGTCGAGGACTTCGACGACACCCACCTGCGTACCGTGATCCATCCCGGCTCGCCGGTGGTGCCGGCCGCGCTCGCCGTGGCCGAACTCACCGACGCGTCGGGGCGTGACCTCCTCACCGCCGTCACCGCCGGAGTCGAGGTGGCCTGCCGGGTCGGCAACGCGCTCGGCCCGGGGCACTTCGACCGGGGCTGGCACCTGACCGGCACGATGGGGCATCTCGGTGCCGCTGTCGCGGCGGGCCGCCTGCTCGGGCTCGACGCCACCCGGATGCGGCACGCGGTCTCGCTCGCGGCCACCCAGGCCGCCGGCACCACCGAGCAGTTGGGCACGATGAGCAAGTCCATGCATCCCGGCAAGGCCGCCGCTGACGGGGTGGAGGCGGCGCTGCTGGCCGCCGCCGGGTTCACCGGGCCCGACACGCCGCTGGAGGGCCGGCGGGGCCTCGCGGCCCTGTCGGCGCCCGAACCCGACCTGGCCGAGGCCACCCGAGGGCTGGGCCGGACCTGGGAGATCGAGGCGAACGCGTTCAAGCCCTACAGCTGCGGAATCGTCAGCCACCCGGTCATCGACGCCGCCATCGAGCTACGCGACCTCCTGCCCGGGCCGGAGGTCATCGAGTCGGTCGACGTGGTGGTCCGCCCGGTGGTTCTCCAGGTGATGGGAGTCGAGGAACCGGAAGACGGGCTGCGCAGCAAGTTCTCCGTCTACCACTGCTTCGCGGTGGGATTCCTCGACGGCGGCGCCGGACCGGCCCAGTACAGCGACGCCCGGGCGCGGGACAAGTCGGTGATCGCCCTACGCCGCAAGGTGCGGGCCCACACCGAACCGACGATGCCCAAGGACGCCTGCGAGGTCACCGTACGCACGACCGGGGGCACGACCCACCGGGTCTCGGTCGCACACGCCACCGGCAGCGTCGACCGGCCGATGTCCGACGAGCGGCTTCGGGCGAAGTTCGACCTGCTCGTGCGCCCCCGGCTCGGGGAGCGCGCGGCGGCGTTGTGGCACACGGCCTGGCATATCGACGAATGCGACGGGATTGGTAGCCTGTTCGGCCTCAGCCGTTGGTGAGAGGGCGGCCCGGCCGACACGCGGAGGCCGGGCTGCCCGACCTGTCCGAGGACCGATTCGGTATGCTGCATCGGCCATATTTCATATTTGAGGACTCTGGATGAACCTACCCGTCAACGGCGCTCAGTCCCAGAACAAGCGGATGCAGCTCAGTGACGAGGCGGCCAGCTACGTCCGAGAATTGATCATGTCCGGGCAGCTCCGGCCGGGCCAGCACCTTCGTCAGGAACAGGTCGCCGCCGCACTGGAGATCAGCGTCACCCCGGTCCGGGAAGGGCTGCTCTCGCTGCGCGCCGAGGGCTTCCTCCAGCTCCAGCCCCGGCGTGGTTTCGTGGTGGCTCCGCTGGCCCCGGCCGACATCCGCGACCTGTTCACCGCCCAGGCACTGATCGCCGGCGAGCTGGCCGCCCGCGCGGCCACGACCCTCACCGAGGAACAGATCGCCGAGCTGCAAGCCCTCCAGGGCCGGATCGACGAGGCGGCGAACAACGGCAACACCGACGAGATGGAACGCCTGAACCACCTGTTCCACCGGATGATCAACACCAGTGGCGGTTCGGGGAAGCTGCTCTGGTTCCTCGGCTTCATCACCAAGTACGTGCCCCGCCGCTTCTACGCCACGATCGGTGGCTGGCCGGACGCGTCCCTGCACGACCATTCCTCGATCGTACGAGCGCTGGCCAGCCACGACCCGGAGGCAGCCAGACGAGCGGTGAGCGACCACCTCCGGCACGCCGGGGACCTGCTCGCCGAGCACTTCGCGTCGAACAGCCTGGACGACGCCGGCACGGGCGGCCCGGACGGCGCCGTCCTGAGCCGCTGACCCACCGGGCACGTCGACCCGGGTACGCCCAGCGGGCCGAGTCACCAGAGGCGGGAAGTCGATCGGGTGGCGGTGCGTCCGCCACCCGATCGACGACGTTCATCACTCCCGGGACGATCCTCCGACCGTCCCGGTGGCCGGACCGGCGTCGGCGGCCCCACCGGTCAGGTGTCCCGACGTGGCACCGAGTCCCGCCGTCGCTCCGGCATCCACCGGAAGCACGGCCCCGGTGATCCACCGGGAGCGGTCACCGGCCAGGAAGGCGATCGCCTCGCCGACGTCCCACCCGGTGCCCTCGGTACGCAGCAGGGAACGGTGTCGACGCCGCTCGCGAGCCTGCTCGGAGACCCCGGTGCTGGACACCATCGGAGTCCACACCAGCCCGGGAGCGACGGCGTTGACCCGGATCCCCTCCGGACCGTGCTGCGCCGCCATCGCCCGGGTCAGCTGCACCACCGCGCCCTTGGTGGTCGGGTAGGCGATCGACGGGTGCCCGCCGACCAACCCGGCCACCGAAGCCGTGTTGACGATCGACCCGCCGCCGCCCGAGCGCATCGCCGGGACGCAGTGCCGGGACGCCAGCACCATCGAGCTGAGATTGACCCGCAGGCACCGGTCCCAGTCGTCCAGGTCGACGTCGACCACGTCACCGGGCGGCCCCACGACCCCGACGTTGTTCACCAGGACGTCGATCCGGCCCCAGAGCTCCAGGGTGCTCCGGGCCAGGGCCGCGCACGATCGGGAACTGGTCACGTCGGCCTCGACGACGCTCGCCTCGCCACCCTCCGCCTCGATCAGGTCGACCGTGGCCTCGGCCCACTCCCGGACGCTGTCCACCACGATCACCCGGGCTCCCCGCCGGGCCAGCAGGATCGCGGTGGCCCGGCCGATGCCGATGCCGTCACCCCGCGAGCCGCCGCCGGTGACGATCGCGACCTTCCCCGCGAGCCCGGTCGGCTCCGTCCCCGCCGCCGAGTCGCCTCGACCCCGGGTCGTCACCGGCCGGCCCGGGCGGCGATTCCCTCGATCGTGGCGGCGAACCCGTCGCGGATCGACGTCAACCGGAGGGAGTCGCCCAGCAGCGCGTTAAGCGGGGCGGCGTCGATCCGGTACGGGAAACCGAGCACCCCCGGCTCGACCGTCAGCTCGGCCGAGGGCACCAGCGCGCGTACGGTCTCGACCGCGCCGACCATGGTCAGCACCGTCCCGGGCAGGTTGTAGACCGCGTTGGCGGTGCTGTCCAGGCGGGACACCAGCGTGAACGCCGCCGCCACGTCCCGGACGTACTGCCAGCAGTAGACGTCGTCGCCGTAGGGCACCACCCCGGGCTGCCCGAGCGCCGGCCGCTGGAACAACTGCTCGGTGAACAGGCCCTCGCCGCGTTCCTTCCCGGCGCCGTAGATCAGCCCGAGCCGCAACCCCACACAGTTCACCCCGTACCGCTGCCGGTACGCGCGGCTGATGTGCTCACAGTACGACTTCGTCGCCCCGTACGCGTTGTCGGGCGAGTGCGGGGTGTGTTCGGTGAGCAGCTCGCCCTCGGCCAGGGCCGCGGCGCTGTGCCCGAACACCGCCATCGAACTGGCCCACGTCACGTTGGCCAGCCGGAGGATCCGGGCCGCCTCGAAGACGTTCTGGGTACCGGCGCAGTTGACCTCCAGCGCCCGGTACGGATCCTCCGCGGAGGCCGGGGCCAGCAGGGAACCCAGGTGGATGACGCGGTCCACGCCGTGCTCGGCCAGTGTGGCCAGCAGCGACCGCAGGTCGGAGACGTCACCCCGGACGTACTCGACCCCGGCCTGCCGCAGCTCCTCCCTGGGTGGCAGCGGGTCCAGGGCGAGGACCCGCTCGTCCTGCCCGGCGAGGATCGCCGTGGCGTACTGGCCGACGAAACCGGTGCCGCCGGTGACTAGTGTCGTCATCGCCCGTCGGTCTCCCCGAGCACGGTGTCCCCGTTGATCGTTCCGTCGAGGATGAAGTCCCGCACCAGCTTCGCGCTCTCCTCCGGCCGTTCGACCAGGTGCAGGTGGCCGCAGCCCTCCAACAGCGCCAGCCAGGCGTTGGGCAGCCGCCGGACCATCTCCCGGGTGCCGACCCCCGCCGGACCGGAGTCCACCGGGGTCATGATGTCCTGGTCGCCGCTGGTCACCAACACCGGCGCCGTGATCTGCGGCAGGTAACCGGTGAGGTCCGCCTCGCAGAGCAGGTCGCAGAAGTGCTTCCACAGCTCGGGGTCGTTCTTCTTGAACGCGGTCCCCATCGCCGCCACCTGGGCCGGGGCCCGGTCGGTGTCGTGGAACGCCCGGCTGAACGCCTGCGAGGCGATGAGATTGGCGACCTCCTCGCCCATCCCGGTCGCGGTCGCCATCGCCTTCCACACCTTCTTGTTGAGGATCGCGAGGGTGTCGTACCGGGCCATGCAGCAGCCGATGACCAGCCGCTTGACCCGGTCCGGGTACTTGGCCGCCATCACGATGGCCACCATGCCCCCGAAGGAGGTGCCGTGCACGTCGACGGCGTCCAGGCCGAGGTGGTCGAGCAGCCCGATCGCGTCGTCGGCCCATCCCTCGATCGAGTACGGCGCCGGCGGCTTGTCGCTGTCGCCGAACCCGCGCATGTCGTAGTCGATCACGGTGAAGTCCGGACGCAGCAACGGGGTCACGGGGGCGAAGTTGGCGTGGCCGAGGCCGAGGCCGTGCAGTTGCAGCAGGTGCGGTCCCTGGCCCGCCACCTCGTACCACAGGGATGTGTCGTTGATGGTCGCGTACGCCACGTGGTGCTCCTTAGTCAGGTCGAACCGATGGGGAAAGACGAGGTGTTCCGACGGCTACCGCGCCACGTCGGGGCTGGCCCCGAACCGGGCACCGAACCGGCGGAGCAGGGCGACGAAGAGGCGATCGGCGAGCAGGCCGAGCGCGCCGAGGGTGATCAGGGCGACGAAGACGCCTCGGATGTTGGTGGTCGCCATGCCGTTGGTGACGATCACGCCGAGACCGTGCGGCGCGCCGAGCATCTCCGCGGTCACCACCGTCATGAACGCGTTGCCCAGCGCGATCCGGATTCCGGCGAGGATGTACGGCGCGCTGGCGGGCAACCGCACCAGCAGGAAGGTCTGCCACGGCCGGGCGCCGAAGGTCGCCGCCATGCGCAGCTTGTTCCCCGGCACCGCCCGCACCCCCGCCGCCGTGTTCACGGCGACGACGAACACCGTCGTGTAGAGGATCAGGGTCAGTTTCGCCGGCTCGCCGGCACCGAGCCAGAGCAGGACGGGAGCGAACCAGGCCAGCGGCGGGATGAACCGGAAGAAGCTGATGAACGGCTCGAGCAACGCCTCGAGCACCCGGCTCGAACCGCTCAGCAGGCCGAGCAGCGTGCCGATCAGGCTGCCCAGCGCGAGGCCGGCGGCGACCCGTCCCAGGCTCGCCGTCACCGCCTGCGCGAGACTGCCGTCGGCCAGCACCGACTGGAACTGGGTGACCACGTCGGGAGGGCCGGGGAACAGCATCGGCATCCCGTAGAAGCTGGCGGCCAGCCACCACAGCCCCACCACGGCGACGAAGCCGCCGACGATGGTGAGGGCCCGCCGCAACCGCGGGACACCGCCCGGTCGACGGACGACGGCGGGTCGGGCTGTCCGGGTCGACACGCTCATCGCGCCACCTGCCCACAGTAGAATCGGCGGAAGATCCGGGCAGTGACCAGGACGAACACCCGGTCGAAGGCCAGGCCGGCGGCACCGACCAGGAGAATCCCGGCGAACATGGTCGGGGTGTCGTAGAAGAGTCGGGACTCGTAGATGAGATAGCCGATGCCGTCGCTGCCCGCCACCATCTCGGCACCGATCACGCTCATGAAGGAGTAGCCGAGGGACAGCCGCATCCCGGTCAGCACGTAGGGCACCGCACTCGGGATGACCACCGAACGGTAGGTCCGGAACCGCCCGGCGCCGAAGACCCTGGCCATCCGGGTCTTGTTCCGGGCCGCCTGGGCCATTCCGGTCAGGGTGTTGAGGATGACCGGGAAGACGGTGGCGTAGATGACGATGAACCGCATCGACGCGTCCCCGACCCCGAACCAGATCGTGGCCGGCACGATCCAGGCCACCGGCGTGATGGAGCGCAGGAAGTGCACGACGGGTTCCAGCGCGTCGGCCGCCACCCGCGACGAGCCGAGCAGGCTCGCGGTGGCGATTCCCAGCGTGCTGCCCAACGCGAACCCGACCACCACCCGCCACAGGGTGATCAGCAGCTCGCTGCGCGAGTCCGCGTCCTGGAGCAGTTCCACCAGCGCGCGGGCACTGTCGATCGGGGTCGGGAAGACCAGCGGGTTGTCCTTCGCCAACGCGGCGACGTGCCACACCACGATCGCGGCCACGACCGCCAGCAGGTTCAGCCCGATCCGGCGCCGTGACCAGGACGCCGCCGATCGTGGTCCGCGCCGCCGGGGCCGGGGGCCGGCCGTTCTCGTGGGGTCGGCGTCCCCGGTGGGGGCGGCGCCGGGCCGCTCACCGAAGTCGGTGGCGGAGGCGGGGGTCATCGCGTACCCACCTCGCCGTCCAGATCGGCACGTCGGGCCTTCGCCGCGGTCACGGTCCGCTCCAGGTCCTGGTAGAGCGCGCCGAAGTCCGGCCCGCCCCGCTCACGCGGACGCGGTAGCGGATTCTCGATGACGTCGTACAGCTTCGCCTCCGGCCCGGACGTCATGATGCCGATCCGGTCGCCGAGGATCATCGCCTCGGAGATGTCGTGGGTGATGAACAGGACGGTGCGGTCGGTGTCGGCCCAGATCCGGGCGAGTTCGTCCTGCAACGTGGTGCGGGTCTGGGCGTCCAGGGCACCGAACGGCTCGTCCATCAACAGGATCGGCGCGTCGGTGACCAGGGCCCGGGCGATCTGCACCCGCTGCTTCATCCCACCGGAGAGTTCGTGCGGGTACTTCTTCGCCTGTCCCCCGAGTTCGACCATCTCCAGCGCGGCCCGCACCCGCTGCTGGCGTTCGGGGTTCTTGACCCCGAGCACGCGCAGGCCGAACTCGACGTTGCCGTAGACGTCGAGCCAGCCGAGCAGCGAGTCGTCCCCCTGGAAGATCACCGCCCGGTCCGGCCCGGGACCGGTGACGGGCCGACCGGCAACGGTCATCCGTCCCTCGGTCGGGAACTCGAACCCCGCCACCTGGTTGAGGATGGTGGTCTTTCCGCAACCGCTGGGGCCCAGCAGCACGAAGAACTCGCCTCGGGACAGCGACAGGGAGACGTCCGCGAGGATCCGCGGCGCACCGGCCGCGTACGCGAACGAGATGTCCTCGATCGTCACGTAGCCGTCGCCGTTCACTGCGGGGTTTCGCGTCGTTGCGTCCGTCGTCGTCATGGCCTGCCTCCCTGGACCAGTCGCCCGATCAATGCGACGTGCGTCATCGGATCGGGAACCGTCGTGGTGAGGACGATCCCCTCGATATCGGTCTTCTCCTCCACGACCCGCAGCCGCTCGGCGACCTCACCGGGGGTCCCGACCAGCGCGAACCGGTCAAGCAGGTACGCCTCTTCCCGTGGGTGGTCCGCGAGGATCCGGGCGTTGACGCCGCCCGGACGCGCGTGCTCGGCGAACACGTACCGCGAGAACAACTCCCGCAGGCCGGGTACCAGGTCCGCCGGCACTCCACGCCCGGCGAGGTTGACCTGCAGCCCGTGCCGGGCCACGGCGACGACCGAGGCGCGGACGGCCTGCCGGGCGGCGGCGACCTCGCTGTCCCGCTCGACCAGGTGGGCCACCGCGACCATCCATCCGCGCAGGCGCCGCCCCGCCGCCCCAGCCGCGGTCGCGGCGAGCCGGCCCAGCCAGGCGGGTTCGAATCCGCCCCCGAGCAGGACGCCGTCGGCGCTGCCCGGGGTCGCCGCCGCCGCCCGTGGCCCGCTGGCGGCCAGGAAGAGCCGAGGGCCCGAGCCGGCCGCCGCCCGGATGGTGTCGAGCGCCTCGCCCACCTGTCCCGGGTCCCCCGGGCGCAGCCCCACACTGTGTACGGCCGAGTCACCGGTGCCCATCGCGACGAACACCCGGCCGGGGAACAGTCCGTCGAGCGCGGCCACATCGGCGGCGTGTACCGACGGGTGACGGGTGACCGGGTTCGTCACGCACGGCCCGACCCGGATGGTGCGGGTGTGCGCGAGGATGTGCTGCGCCACGGGATACATCGCCCCGTAGAGGTGGGACGAGTCGGCGACACCGAACGTCCCGATGCCGACCTCCTCGGCGACCCGGGCGAGCTCCAGCGAACGGGCGGGGTCGGTCGGGAGGTGCGAAACGGCGATCTCCATCTGTCTCACCGAGTCCGAAGGCCGACCGGCGGGTGCGTGCGGCACTCGATCGAGGTGGGTGTGGGGGGCACTGATGACTCCTCGGTACGGTGGAACAGGCTGGCCGGGCTGTCCGCCGGCGCCGGGCGATGCCGGCGGAGCCGGGCTCGAAGGAGGTCGGGCGGCCGTCGTCTGGTGTTCGACCGGCTTTCCCCGGGCCACGGTTCTCGTGGCCCGGGTCGGCCTTCCGGTACCGTCCGGCTCCACCGGACAGGATGTGTCGATCGGGTGGTCGGAACACCACCGGTGGTCGCCGGGTCGGAATCGGGGACCCGGGTGGCGACCGTCAGAGGGCGCTGACCCAATCGGTTATGACGTAGCTCTTCGCGTCGACCTTGTTCTTGATGTTGCCCATCTCCAGTTGGTAGTCAGCGACCTGCTGGATCTGGTCGACACTCGCCGGGTCGAAGGCCAGACTGAAATCGATCTTCGCCAGGATCTTCTTGGCCTCGGCGTCGTCGGTGATTCCGGTCTTGGACTTGATGAACGCGATGACCTCGCCCTGGTTGCTCTTCATGTAGGCGGACGTCTCCCGCAGCGCGCGCAGGACCTTGACGCCCACCTCCTGGTTTTCGAAGATCTTCGGTCCGGCCACCACGTAGCCGATGAAGGGCAGCAGGTCGTCATCGCCCCCGGCCCAGCCGAGACGTGCACCGGGTCGCGCGTTGATGGCCTTGGTGACGTTCGGCTCGAAATGGATGATCGCGTTCGCGTCGCCCTTGGCGAAGGTCGGTACGAGCTGGGCGTACTTCGCGTCCGTGACCTTGATCTTGGACTTGTCCAGCTTGTGGAACGCCACGAAGCGGTCGAACCAGTAGCTGGCCGTCGAGTTGGACTGGAGCGCGATCGTCTTGCCGTGCAGATCCTGCGGCGTGGCGATGCTGTTGTCGACAATGATGCCCCACCAGCCGTACGACGTCGCGTTGTGCCCGATGATCTTCACCTTGGCACCCTTCGCCGCGAGACTCGCGACCGGATAGCCGGCGACGGAGGTCAGGTCGGCCTGGCCGGTGACCACCGCCTCCGTCCCCTCCACGCCGGTCGGGAACTCCTGCAACTTGGCGTCGAGTCCCTGCTTCGCGAGAAAGCCCTTCTGCACCGCGAAGTACAGCGGAATTCCAAAGAAGTCGGGCTGGGTGGCGACTGTCAGCGCCTGCTTCCCACCCGCTTCTCCTGTAGTTGACGACGATGAGTCACTGCCGCAGGCCGACAGCGTGAGCGCTGCGACGACCAGGGCAACGGCGAGTCGCCCTCTTCGAACGAACACGAGACCTCCCGGGTAAAGGGCGGAGCGATGTACTTTATATTTCATGTGAGCGAGACCGTCAAGAGATCATCTAGCCCACCACCAGGCGGGATCCATGGGCCTACACAGCGGGCCGGACACCGGGGGACGCACCACCGACACCTGACGTGACCAGCGGATACTCAGGCAGTGACCAAACCCGGGCCGGCGACCACGGGATCGACGGCCAGCCGGCCGGAAGGACGCCCTACGGCCACCGGCGGTCCCGACCGAACCGAACTACCGGCGGTGATCAGCGAGCCGTTCGACGGGCACTGCCGTCCGGTCAGCGCCTCCCCGGGCCGGCGCAGCCGGCGATCAGCCTGCGCCGGAACCTCGCGCTCGTAACGGTCGACGCCGCCCAACAGGACGGCGCCGTCGTGGGCGGGCGCTCGTGAGGACGCCCCGCACTCTGCTGGACCCGCCCGGCTGCATGCCCCACGCGGGCCCGTGAGTCCTCTTCCCTGCCGGACCAGCAGGACGTCCGGCCCGGCCGTCGCGCCCTGCGCTGGCCACCGGCGCGGACCTTCATCGCACCGGGGAGCCGCGGTGCCGGTGATCGGGAGGCGGGCCGTATCCGGCTTCTGAGGCAGAGCGCCCGACGGGCACGCCGGGATGGTGACCCCGGCGTGCCCGTCGGGCGCGATCGGCTACCGCGTCACGCGCAGGGCGTCCGCGCGCAGACGTCGATGATCTTGCCGGTGAGCAGGAACACCGCCTTCTGTTTCTGGGCTGCGGCCTGGGCGCGCGGGTACTCGTGCGAGTCGTCGCCGTACTCCGGTCCGGCCGGGGCGAGGTTGGTCGGGGGTGGCGCGTACGCCGCACCGCTGTTCCAGACCACGATCGCCGACCCGGTGTACGGGTACCTGCGGATCGGCGCGATGCCCCAGTACGGCCGCACGTCCGACGACCAGCCGTCGGCCAGCGCGGGGGTGTGCAGGCGGGCGCCGATGGTGCGCGCCTGGACCTCCGCCGCGGCGGGGGAAACCTGCTGGTCCCCGAAGGCCACGTGCATCAGCACCCGGTGCGCCGGGGTGCCCGGCAACGGCCGGTCGGTCATGTGCTGGGCGTACCCGTTGGCCTCGGAGCGGTCCCACAACATCTGCAGCAGCGCGAGAATCAGCTGCTGGTCGACCTTGTCCGGGTAGTAGCCGTCCATGATCGTCTGGAACGGGGTGAAGGACACGCTGCGTTGCAGCAGCGTGGAGTAGTTCATCGCCGGCACGCCGAGCACCGACCGCGTCCAGTCCTGGGCGATGGCGGTGAGCGCGCCACCGTTGATGCCACCCTGGCTGTTGCCGTCGTAGTGCAGCCCACCGGCCACGTTGATCAGCGGCCGTGCGTTGGCGTCCCGGAACGCCGGGTGAGCGGCGAACCCGCCCGGGTGGATCATCGCCCGGCCCAGGAAGAGGAAGTTCAGGAAGCTCTGCTGCACCCGGTCCACCACCGCGGGGAAGCCGCTGAGATCGGTGAAGGCCCCGGCCACGTACGGGACGTCGCCGGCGGCCATGCCGATCCAACTGGTCGCGCAGAAGGTGAAGTCGTACGTGTTCGACATCGTCCGGACGTTGCTGGCGTTGATCTCGGTCGGCCTGCCGAGCAGTCCGTGGCCGTAGAGCGAGAGGTGTGCCGGCTTCGCGGCGGAGGCACTGCGCGGGATGTTGCAGACGAAGTCGGCCGCCACCGTCGTGCCGGACGGCGTGGGCAGGGCGTTCGGCGTCGGAGGCGTCCCGTCGCCGCCGGCCGGCCCGTAGTGCAGCCGGGAGCCGGGCCCCCCGTCGCCGGTCAGGTAGGACGGCACGCCGACGGTGCCGGTCACCTGCCGGGCGATCAGCGGCTCCTGCTCCGGCGCGTAGTCGGTGACCTTGGTGACGGTGAACGACGGTGCGGCCCGGCGGAGGGCGGCGAACGCGCCGTCCCGGATCGCCAGCATCCGCCCGGTCAGACCGTGCCGGCTGGCCACGGTGAAGTCCCAGGCCAGGTAGAGGCTGTGCCGCTTGACGCCGGCCCTGGTGAGGTCGGCGAGGATCCGCTTCATCTGCGGGACGCGACGGTCCCGGTGGTCGAGGCCGGCACCGGTCACGTACGCCGTGAACGCCTTCGGCGCCGGGATCACCGCGTCGTTGCCGTCGCGCAGGCCGCGCAGGCCGACGACGTACCGGGTGCCCTCGGTCAGCGCCACCGCCGGCCGGATGATCAGCAGTTGCCGGTCCGCCTGGCCGGCCGCGCGCGCGTCCAGCTCGGCCCAGTACGGCGTACGCTTGCCGGTCCGGGCGTCGAGCAGCACGATCGGCGCGTCCGGCGCCAGCGAGCGGCCGATGTCGGTGACCGGCGCGATCCCGGTCGCCGCCGCGTCGAGGCCGGGCACGCGCACCAGGATCGGCGAGCCGGGGCTGAACCCGTCCTGCCGGTTCCATTCCGTCGGGTCGATCGGGTTTCCCTGCGCGTTGGCGGGCATCGCGGAGGCCTCGAACCGCACCCGCTTGCCGGTGGGGCTGCTCCGATCCGGCACGGTGAACCAGTCGTTCGGGAACGGCAGCAGGCAGGCCGTCGGGTCGATCGGGTCGCAGGCCCGGTGCCCGGCCGGTACGGGAGCCGCGGGCGGTGCCGCGGCGGCGCCCGCGCCGAGCAGGACGGCGCCTGCGGTCACCAGCACGGACACGGCGAGACGGAGCCGTATGGGGGTGGTCACGCGCATCTCCTTCGACAGGAACGGTGGATCGCCGGGGCCGACGGGTGGTGGGTGGTGGGTGGTGGAGCGTGGTGTTCTTCCTACGCTCGCAAATGGATCTCGGCAAGGGGGCGCCACGGGCTACGAACCACTCCACCCTCGCCCACGCCATCGACTGCCGGCGTGGGCGAGGGTGGAACTCTCAAGGCGTCTGGAGTTGTGGTGAGGCTGACGATGGCGGGGTCCAGAAGCGGTTCGAGTCCCTGCGCATGGGCTACGCCCTGGCGCCGGCCTTCTTGGCGCCGGCCTTCTTGGCGGCGGACTGGCCGACCGCAGCGGTGAACACCGGAAGGTAGCCGTTGGCCTGCCCGGTCGCCATCGGGTGGTACGAGTTCGACAGGTTCAGGAAGTCGACCGAGTGGATCCACTTGTTGCCGCTGCAGATCTGGTGCCCCACGAAGATGCTGCGCACGTCGGCGAAGGTGAACCCGGCGCGGGCCGCGGCGGCGGCGATCAGGCTGTCGGCCAGGTTGATGCCCTCGTTGACCTTCGCGCGGGCCGCCTCGCCGATCCCGACGCAGACCGTGCCGAGCTGGTAGAAGGCCGGGTAGCTCAGCACCACGACCTTCGCGTTCGGGGCCTTGCTGCGGATCGCGGCGTAGGCCCGGTCGAGCAGGCCGGGAAGGTTCGCCCGGGCCTGCACCTGGGCCGCGTCCACCGCGGCGATGCAGGCACTCGAGCCCTGGAGGGCGCAGGTGGACATGATGTTGCCGAACCCGGCGTCGTTGCCGCCGATGGTGATGCTGACCAGGGTGGTCTGTGCGCTGAGCGCGGCGACCTGCGAGTTGATCACGTCGGTCGTCTTCGCGCCCCCGCAGGCCACCGACTTGTAGGAGGCCGGCGCGTTGGCCGCCGCCCAGAGGGCGGAGAACGCCTTGGTGCTGCGTTTGCAGTTGCCGCTCTCCGCGGTGTAGCTGCCGGCACCGACACCCGAGGCGTACGAGTCGCCGAGCGCCACGTAGTGGTGGCCGGCGGCCTGCGCCGGGTTGGCCAGCCCAAGTACCGCGATCGACGCGGAGAGAACACCTGCGAGCAGGGTCAGCATCCGGGTTCTGGTCATGTACCCCTCCATCGTTTCAAAGGTTGCGGAACGATTAATAGCAGTGCATCGATGGCTGAGGATACATAACGCTTGGATCATCACATCGGCGTGTGTCTACAACTCCGACTCCCGCCGGCCGCACCGGGTTCAGGCGGCTTCGAGCTCCCGCTTCAGCCTGCGCAGGGTCTCCCGCATGCCGTCGCGGTTCACGGTCGGGCGGTCGCCCGCGGCCCTACCGGTGAAGATCCGGCCGAGCACGTGGGCCGCCCGGTTGCGCCGGTCCTGCCAGTACTCGGTCACCCGGGTGCCGCCGTCGGTCTCGCTGAACCGGTAGCCCCAGCGGGCCACCGGCTGGCCGAAGCTGGTGACGTCGAAGGCGAACTCGCTGCCCGGCGTCGCGGTCACGATCCGGCAGGTGGTGAACCACAGGAACGGGCCCCGACGGTTCCAGCCGACGAACCGTCGCGGCTGCCCGCCGTCGCGCCGGGTGACCCAGACCGCGACGCACTCCGGGCTCCATCGGGCCATCCGCCGTACGTCGGCGACGGCCGTGTAGACCGTCCCCGCCGGTGCCGCGACGGTGATCTGCTCGGCGACTTCCGGACCGCGCCCGGCTGCCCGCGTCATACCGCAACCACAGGTGTCACTCGTTCCTCCACGGGAGGTATTCGGGCAGGTCGCTGCTGACCCGCCCGGGGAAGGCCGGAGCGCGTCGCTGCCGGAAGGAGTCGAAGCCCTCCCGCGCGTCCGCGCTGGTCAGCGCCTCGCTGGAGAGTCGCGAGTCCAACCGGTGCGCCGGGTACGGCGAGTCCAGTGCGCTGGTCCGGTAGAGCATCTGCCGGATGACCGCCACCGACACCGGCGCGGTGGTGGCGATGATGGTCCGCGCGAGCTGGTACGCCTTGTCGAGCAGGTGCTCCGGCTCGTGGACGCTGTGCACCAGGCCGGCCGAGAGTGCCTCGGCGGCGTCGAACGCCCGCCCGCTGATCATCCAGTCGAGCGCGCAGCCCATCCCGACCAGCCGTGGAAGGAACCAGGTGGACGCGCCCTCGGCGTAGATGCCGCGTCGACTGAAGACGTACCCGAATCGGGCGTCGGTGGCAGCGAGGCGGTAGTCGGCCGGCAGGATGATGGTGGCCCCGGCGCCGACGGCCGCGCCCCGGATCGCGGCGATGACCGGCTTGTTCATCGCGAAGATCCGCATCGAGCACCGCCCCGCCGGTTCCGCCCACTCGGCCTCGGGGTCGTCGGGAGTGTCGAACTCCGTCACGGACTGGTCCAGCCCGGCGCAGAAGTGCTCGCCCGTACCGGTGAGGACGACGACCCGGACGTCGTCGTCGCGGTCGGCACGGTCGAACGCGTGGGCGAGTTCGTCGGCCATCCGCAGGGTGTAGCCGTTGCGCTCCTCGGGACGGTTGAGCGAGACCGTGGCGATCCGGTCCGAAACGGAGTAAATGATCTCGCTGTACGGTTCCACGCGGGCACCATAGAGCAGGGTCAACGCCCGCAGCAATGGTCAACGGGTCGGCTGTTCGGTCACCGTCCGCTGTCCTGAGTAGACCCTTGTTCGGCCGGTGCCGTTCGGGCAGACTTCCGCCGTGTCCTCCAGTGTCTTCGACAGCTACCGCCGCCATCTCGGCGAGGGGCTGGGCCGGGTCGCCGCCATGCTCCACACACCCCTGGAGGTCGGCGCCACGGGCACCGTGGTGCACACCGCGGACGGCCGGCACCTGCTGAACTGCGCCGGCTACGGCGTGTTCTTCGTCGGTGCCGGAAACCCGGTCGTGCTCGCGGCGGTGCGCGACCAGCTCGAACGGCAGGCATTGTCCACCCGGGTGCTGCTGAACGAGCCCGCCGCCCGGGCCGCCGAGGCGTTGGTCTCGGTGGCACCGCAGGGCCTGGTCAAGGTGCACTTCTCCAACTCGGGTGCGGAGGCGGTGGAGACCGCGATCAAGATCGCCCGGGCGAACGGGCGGCACCGGCTGGTCTCCATGCACAGCGGATACCACGGCAAGACGGTCGGCGCGCTGTCGCTCACCGCCCGGCCGCTCTATCAGGATCCGTTCCGCCCGCTGCTGCCCGAGGTCACCCACGTCAGGTTCGGCGACCTGGACGAACTGGCCGCCGTCGTCGACCGTGACGTCTGCGTGGTCGTCGAACCGGTGCAGAGCGAGGGCGGGGTGATCATCCCCCGGCCCGGCTATCTCAAGGCGGTCGAGGCGCTGTGCCGCGAGCGGGGGGCCATGCTTGTCCTGGACGAGGTGATGACCGGCCTGGGTCGGCTCGGGACCTGGTGGGCAGCGGACCGCGAGGGCGTACGGCCGGATGTCCTACTGGTCGGCAAGGCGCTCAGCGGCGGGCTGGTGCCGGTCGCGGCGACCCTGGCGACCGAGGAGGCGTTCGCCCCGTTCGACAAGGACCCCTACCTGCACACGTCCACGTTCTCCGCGAACCCCCTCGCCATGGCCGCCGTCCGCGCGACGGTCGAGGTGATCAGGGAGGAGAAGCTGGTGGAGCGGGCGGCCGATCTGGGCGCGCGGCTACTCGCGGCGATCACCGAGACGGTACGGTCGATCGGGCACCTGGTGGCCGACGTACGCGGCGCCGGGCTGCTCATCGGCGTGGAGTTCCGCTCCGCGATGCACGCGGCGGAGTTCCTGATGGACCTGCTCGACAACGACGTGGTCGTCAACCACTCGATGAACGCACACCCGGTGCTGCGGCTCACCCCACCCGCCACGATGACCCCCGACGAGGAGAAACGGCTGGTCGTCTCGTTCGAGCGGGCCTGCGCCGCCCTGGCCGCCCGTTTCCCCGACACCGGAAGCGACTCCCCCGCATGACGCGACGCACCGTCCTGGTCACCGGGGCCAGCGGCGTCGTGGGCACCGCCGTGCTGGCCGAGCTCTCCGAGTACGACGTGATCGCCGCCGCCTACCGCCGCCTACCGGGCGGCTCGAACCGGGTGGCCAGGCTGGACCTGCACGCCCCCTCGCTCGGGCTCGACCGCCGCGCCTACCGCGAGCTGTGCGCCGAGGTCGACGCGGTGATCCACTCGGCCGCCATCGTCAACTTCTCCGCCGACCAGGCGGAGGTGAACCGCCTCAACATCGAGGGTCTCGGCCGGGTCGTCGAGTTCGCCGCCGAGGCGGAGGCGACCCTGATCCACGTCAGCACCGCCTACGTGTCCCGGTACGGTCACGCCGGTGGCGGTGGCAGACTGGGCACCGAGAAGGCTGCCGCCCGGACCGACGAGTACGTCACGTCGAAGTACCTCGGTGAGCAGATGGTCCGCGACAGCGGCATCGACGCGGTGATCGTCCGGCCGGCGATCGTCATCGGCGACTCCCGAAGTGGTGTCATCCGTCAGCCCCAGGGCGTGCACCAGCTCGCCGAGTACCTGGTGACCGGCGAGCTGCCCTTCGTGCCAGCACATCCCGGCACGTTCTTCGACCTCGTCCCCCAGGACATGGTCGCGCAGGGAATCCGCGCGGTGCTCGACGCCGACCTGCGCAAGGGCGACTACTGGCTGACCGCCGGCCCCGCCGGCATCCCGGTCGAGCGTTACCTCGAACTGGTGACGGAGACCGCCCGCGAGTGCGGCATGGAGATGCCCGAGGGCCGGATCGCCGACCCGTCAATCGTGGATCGGCTGGTCCGGCCGGCGTTCGCCGACGTCCTTCCGCCCGAGGACCTGGCGCGGCTGGACGGCGTGGTGGCCGTCTGCGGGCTGGTCATCATCCCCGAACTGCTGCCGACGTCGTTCGGCACGATTCCCGGCGGGCCGGACGCGATGACCCCGGCGCAGGCCGAGGACGCGTGGCGGGTCAGCCTACGTCACCTGATCCGGGGGTTGCAGCAGTGACCCTCGACCCGAGCTGAGGAGGCCACCCGCGATGGAGTGCTCCGTCATCGTGCACGCTCTGCTGCCCAGCGCAGAGGCCAAGGAGTCGTTCGACCGGTTGGCCGACTTCGCGGCGTATCCGGAGTTCACCGACACCGTACGGACGGTCGGGGTGACCAGGGTCAGCCCTACCCAGGTCGAGTCGAAGTGGGAGGTGAACTTCCGCCGGGGCATCCTCGTCTGGACCGAACGCGACGACATCGATCCGGCCAACCGCCGCATCGACTTCGAACAGACCACGGGCGACTTCGCGACGTTCACCGGCTCGTGGCTGGTCGTCGAGGTCGACGAGGGGGTGCGGATCGAGTTCGAGAGCCGGTTCGACCTGGGCATCGCCTCCCTGGCGAGCCTCATCGACCCTGTGGCGTGCGCGGCGATGCGCGACTCGATCCGGAACATCCTGCTCGGGCTGTTCGGCTCCGACATCGAGGTCACCGTGGTGGAGGCCGCCCCGCTCGGTTGAGCGACCGCGGGCCGTCCGCCAGTCGCCCGGGCGGCTGGCGGACGGCCCGCTTTCACGAGGGCCGGATTCCTAGTCGAGCAGGTCGAAGAAGTCGTCCTTCGCCGCGTCGACCTTGTCCGACTCGGTGTCGACCAGCGACAGCAACTGGTTCAGGGCGTCGGCGAGCCGCTTGCGCGCCACACCGTCCATCGTCAGTTTGGCCAGGCCGGACTCCAGCCGGGTCAGCTCCTCCAGCACCCCGAGCGCGGTGGACGCCTGATCGGGCAGCAACTCGCCGCGCAGGTAGCCGACGAGTTCCCGCACGTTCGGGTAGTCCAGCACCAGGGTCGCCGGCAGGGTCAGCCCGGTCGCGGTGGCGAGCCGGTTGCGCAGCTCGACCGCCGTCAGCGAGTCGAATCCGAGTTCGGGCAGGCTCCGGGTGGCGTCCAGGTCGGCGGCGGAGGCGTGACCGAGAACCCGGGCGGCCTCGGCGAGCACCAGCTCACGCAGCACCCGGTCCTGTTCATCGGGAGCGAGCCCGGGCAGCGTCCTGGCGAGGTCCGTGCCGCCGGCCCGGGTGCCGCCGGCCGGGCCTGATGCGCCGCCGGTCGCCGGGTCGACCGACGCGGTGACCGGCGGCGGGGGGGGGGGGCGGGGGGCGGCCGGCCGGGCCGGGCGGGGGGAGAGGGGGGGGGGCAGCCCGGGCCCCCCCCCCCCCGCGGGGCCGGCCGGCAGGGGGGCGGGCACCAGCGA